>PCSD01000030.1 GCA_002771615.1 Candidatus Falkowbacteria bacterium CG23_combo_of_CG06-09_8_20_14_all_49_15 | reverse complement strand
TCATAGAAATCTAACTTAGCATTATTGGCGCTTCGCGCCAAATATGTTGCGTTAGATTCTGGAATCAAACTAATCTTATGGCCGAATCAATTAAAATCGGGGTTATATCTATCCTGATTAAAAATCGCCAAACGCACGCCGCTAATGTCCAGGATATATTGACCGCCCATGGCCACATCGTAATGGCGCGTCTGGGCGTCAACGTTCAGCCTTTCTGCCTGAAAAACTGCACCGGTTTGGTTTCGCTGGCGGTCAAAGGCAGTTTGAAAGAAATTAATCAGCTCAAGGGCGATTTGGATCGTTTGTATGGAATTGTGGCGAAAAAAATAATATTTTAAACAAAATTAATATGCAAAACATCCAAAGCCGGGCTCTGGCTTGGCCGGCGGTCAAATCCTTGGGTTTGTTTGTGGTTTTATCCAGTGTGGCATTTTTACCATTTTTTATCCATTGGCAGTGGCTGACCGGCCCATTGGTCAACGCCATGCTGATTTTGGCTCTTTTCCTGCTGGGTCGGCCATACGCTTTCACTCTTTGTTTTATTCCCAGCCTGATGGCCTTGGCGGGCGGTCTTTTACCGGCGCCGCTCGCGCCGCTCGTACCCTTTATAATGATATCCAACTTGTTTTATGTTTTTACTCTTGATCTGATTTATGCCCGTTCCGCCTTTCCGGTCAGAGCCTATGGTTTGGGGCTGCTTTCCGGCGCCGGCCTGAAATTTATTTTTTTAAAAATTTCTCTCCGGCTCTTTTTACCCATCTTCTTAAGCGCGCCTTTGGCCGCCAAAGCCGGTGTCTTGTTTTCCTGGACCCAGCTTGCGACTGCGCTAAGCGGCGGCTTGATCGCTTGGTCCATTCTGGTATTTTTAAAAAGAGTTTAGTTGATAAATCAGCTCTGTTAAATTGATTTTCGGCGTTTTTGACTATTTGCCATAATTATATTATATTAATGGGAGCCGTTTTATCCGACTCCCTTATTTTTATTTAGTAATTACAAAAATAACTTCTTGAATTGATAAATCATATGAATATTCCCCCACAAATCAAATCCCTGTTGGCGCAAATGCGATCTGCCGGTTACGAAGCCTATCTGGTCGGTGGCTGTGTCCGCGATCTTCTGCTGGGACGAGAGCCGAAGGATTGGGACATTACCACAATCGCCAAACCGGAAGAAATTCTGCGGATTTTCCCGTCGGGTAAATATGAAAATTCTTTCGGCACGGTTTTGGTGCCGATGAAAAGTTTATTATCAGATCAAGATGAACAAGAAAGCGGGGTGGTGGAAATTACCACATACCGCAGTGAAAGCCGCTATCAAGATCATCGCCATCCCGAAGAGGTCAAGTTTGAAGACGAATTAGACAAAGATTTGGAGCGCCGGGATTTCACCATTAATGCCCTGGCTCTCGGTTTGGACATTGAGGCGGCCAGTCCGGAAATCATTGATTTGTTCGGCGGACAGAAAGACTTGCGCCAACGGATAATTCGGGCGGTCGGAGAGCCGGAAGAGCGCTTTAAAGAAGACGGTTTGCGGCTTTTGCGGGCCATCCGTTTGTCGGCAGAATTGGATTTTGCTCTTGAACCGAAAACGGAGCGGGCAATCAGTAAACTCGCCGGCAGTTTAAAATTTATCGCCCCGGAAAGGATTCGCGATGAGCTGATCAAGATTTTTCAGAGTCCGCGGCCGAGTGAAGCTGTTGCGCGTCTGGCCAGCTTAAAACTTTTGAATTACATCATTCCCGAATTGGTCCAGGCGATTGGCGTAAATCAAAACCGACACCACATTCACACGGTTTTCAAGCACTGCCTCCTGTCCTTGAAATACTGCCCAAACCCTGACTGGCGGGTCCGTTTAGCCGCTTTGCTCCATGATATCGGCAAACCCCGGGTGAAAAAAATGCAGGGTACCGAAGCGACTTTTTATAACCATGATATTTTGGGGGCGAAAATGACTGAGAAAATTTTGCGCCGTCTCAAGTTCAGCCAGGCCGACAGCGCGCAAGTGGTAAATCTGGTCCGCAACCATATGTTCTATTATAATGTCGGCGAAGTGACGGAAGCTTCAGTCCGGCGTCTGATCGCGAAAGTCGGAAAAGAAAATTTGCGCGATTTGATTGATTTGCGGATCGCTGACCGGCTGGGTTCCGGCGTGCCCAAAGCCAAACCGTATAAATTGCGCCATTTGGAATATCTTCTGGATAAAGTCCAATCGGATCCGGTTTCCGTTAAAATGCTGAAAATCAACGGCCACGATCTGATGGAACTGTTAAAGATTCCGCCCGGCCCGGTCCTGGGCGCGATCTTGGATGTCTTGCTTTCCGAGGTCATTGAAGATCCGGCCAGAAATAATCGGGATTATTTGTCTTTACGGGCAGTGGAAATTTTCGCTTCGGACTGGCAAAGCGGACGTCAGCAAGCCAAAAATGTCATAGCCGTCCGCAGGCAAAATGACGAGGCGGCCATCAAAGCCGTCCATTGGGTGAAATAAGTCCGGCAAAAATTGACTTTTAGATTAAAAATGGTAAACTTAGTGTTAAATAATCTTTACTAATAAGCATACTAAAGCCTTATGCCGAAATATCTTGCATTTTTCGGATTGTTTATTCTTTTAATTTTAACGTCTTGCGCCAGCGGGTCAAATCGGAAATTTTTTACGGAAAAAGACAATATCAATGTTGACAACAGCGAACAAGGCTTTATTTTTGATAGCCGGCTCAATGAGCTCAAAAACGGCCGTCAGCCGGTTGTCAAGAAAGAAAGCAAGCCGAGTCCGAAAATTTCTCCTACTGACGCGGTCGGTCTGCAATCCCAGCCGGCGCCGGACCACAGCCAAACTAAGTCAAGCGATCAAATAAAGCAAAATTCTATGCCTGCTTTTTCCAATTGGTTTGAACAATTCAAGCACGCTCTCATTAAGACGAATTACGGGGATATTAAAGTGGAATTATACGGTGATGAATCTCCTGTGACTGTCAATAACTTTTTGGATTTAGCGAAAAACGGTTTTTATGACGGTACCAGGTTCCACCGGATTATTCCGGATTTCATGATTCAGGGCGGTGATCCGCTTTCCAAAGACGAAACCAAGAAAGCGCTTTGGGGTACGGGCGGACCGGATTATCGTTTTCCGGACGAGATAAACAACAAGCCGCTCGTGCGCGGGTCATTGGCCATGGCTAACTCCGGTCCGGACACCAACGGCTCCCAGTTTTTCATCGTTATCAAAGAATTCACCCCTTGGCTGGACGGCAAGCACACGAATTTCGGTTTTGTGATAGAAGGGCAGGAGGTAGTGGAAAAAATTTCCGCGGTTCAGACTGGCGAAGCCGACCGTCCGCTTACGGAGGTCGTGATTAATGGCATTGAACTGTTGGAATAAATACCAATCACAGTTCGTTTTTTTAGGGCGAAAATATTCCGTTCGGATTATTTTTGCGCCATGCGCGCGATTTATTGTCATTATTTATACGGGCTCATAGCTCAGCTGGTAGAGCGCCGCATTCGCATTGCGGAGGCCGGGGGTTCGAGTCCCCCTGAGTCCACCATATTGAATTAGTCGCCTCGCCCTCGCCTTCGGCTCGGGCTTCGGCGGGCAGTCTTGCGAGCAAATCAAAGGGCTTTTTGAAATCAA
>PCSD01000104.1 GCA_002771615.1 Candidatus Falkowbacteria bacterium CG23_combo_of_CG06-09_8_20_14_all_49_15 | reverse complement strand
GAGACAAGACTCAGACTTGACAGATAAAAATAATAATGTATAATAATACATACTGAAATTAAAGAAAACCGTATGAAAGTTCAGCTTGACGCTTTAACCAATAAACGCGGGTGAAACCGGATTTATTTGAGAACGGTTTCAAGCCGCGCCAAGCGGTTTTTTTGTTGAAAGACAGCGTGAACGGAGCGCCCTTTAACAATTGAATAATAAGTTTGTGAGAACATAAAAAAAGAAATGTGGGAAAATCTCGTAAGGGTATATGGTGGATGCCTTGACTTAAAAAGACGATGAAGGACGTAGCAGCCTGCGAAAAGCCTCGGCGAGGTGGCAAGCAACCTTTGACCCGAGGATCTCCGAATGGGGTAACCTTCCCCGTTGTTGACGGGGAGCCCGTCAGCCGAATAAATAAGCTGATGAGGGGACTACCCGGCGAATTGAAACATCTTAGTAGCCGGAGGAAAAGAAAAAAACCCTCGTGTCTCACTAACGTTCGACACACAATTTTTAATGATCAATGATCAATTTTCAATCAATATTCAATATCAAATATCAAAATATTGAACAGAGGATTTGAAAATTGTATTATGGAAAATTGAAAATTTCACCGTGGCGAGCGATAGCGAGACACGGGGTCATTCCCTGAGTAGTGGCGAGCGAAAAGGGATCAGCCTAAACCGTTTAAACCGCGTTCTCCTTCGCTTTCCGCTCCGTAAGTAAAAAACGGATCGGACAGCGGAGGGGGGCAGAAGGACCTGGGTCCACATGTTTAAGCGGTGTCGCAAGATATTGCGTTCACTGCCCAGACCACAGTGGGGCAGAGTATACGAAAAATAACTTCCTTAGCTGAAGCGAGCTGGAAAGCTCCGCCAGAGACGGTGATAGCCCGGTAAGCGAAAAGGGTTATTGCTCTGCGGCAATAAATCTTAAGTACCGCGGGACTCGTGAAATCCCGTGGGAAGCAGGGTCGACTATGACCCAAGGCTAAATACTTTTTAAGATCGATAGTGAACAAGTACCATGAGGGAAAGGTGAAAAGCATCCCGGTTAGGGAGGTGAAATAGTACCTGAAACCATATACTTACAAGGAGCAGGAGCCGTGTCTCACTAACGTTCGACACGAAATTTTCAATTTTCAATTTTAAAATTTTAAATTGGTAATGATTTTTTTGCTGGGCAATTTTGATTTTTTATTGATTATTGATTATTTCACCGTGGCGGGCGATAGCGAGACGCGGTGACTGTGTGCCTATTGAAGAATGAGCCAACGAGTTTGTTCTATGTGGCTTGGCTAATCCGCCTTGAACGGAGGAGCCAGAGTGAAAGCGAGGGTTAATAGCCCGTTTCCATTTATTTGGTAGAGACGCAAAATTTTGCGTCTTTACTTGGTAGAGACGCAAAATTTTGCTTCTTTACCAAAATATATGGAGTGTCGCATGGACAAGACCCGAAGCCGGGTGATCCAGCCATGGCCAGGTTGAATCCCGCCGAAAGGCGGGAGGAGGACCGAACCCTTTGGTGGTGCAAAACCATGGGATGAGCTGTGGCTAGGGCAGAAATTGCAATCGAACTCGGCAATAGCTGGTTCTCCTCGAAATAGCTTTAGGGCTAGCCTCGGATGTTTATAGCGGGGGGTAGAGCACTGAATGAGAACGGGCCGCAAGGTACCGCTCTTAACCAAACTCCGAATACCCGTTAACATAATCCGGGAGTCAGACTGTGGGGGCTAAGCTTCATAGTCAAAAGGGAAACAGCCCAGATCGCCGTCTAAGGCCCCAAAATGTATGCTAAGTGTAAAAGGTGGTGTCGTGACTTTAACAACCAGGAGGTTGGCTTAGAAGCAGCCATCCTTTAAAGATAGCGTAATAGCTCACTGGTCAAGTTGCCTCGCGCCGAAAACGTATCGGGGCTAAGCATACTGCCGAAGACGCGGGTCGTGCATAACACAGAATATTCAACAATCAATAACCAACAATCATTCAATATTCAATGATTTAATGATCTATAAGAGTTGATTATTATCAAATTGAGTATTTGATATTGATTGGATATTGAGTATTGAAAATTGAATATTCCGCGTTGTGCGCGGCGGTAGAGGAGCATTTTGTGCGCACGGAAGCGGAGTCGTAAGGCTTCGTGGAGCGCACGGAAGAGAGAATGTTGGCATGAGTAGCAGAAATCCCGATGAAAACTCGGGACACCGTAAGCCTAAGGTTTCCTGGGCAACGAAAATCGTCCCAGGGTTAGTCGGTCCTAAGGCGAGGCCCGTGTAGTGCGGGCGTAGTCGATGGAAGAGCTGGTTAATATTCCAGCACTGCGTTTGGTTTCCAATGGAGTGACGCAATCCCAAAATTCAAACGTTTATTGGTTTGAACGTTGCTGGAGCCAAGGGGCGGCCACCGGAAAATCCGGGCCAATCACCCCAAGGCTTTGGCGAGAGGCAAAGCTTCGGCCGAGCCAATTTGAACGGCGGGAAGGCCAAGAAAAACTTCTCGGGCTAAGCCAAACGCAACCGTACTGCAAACCGACACAGGTAGGCGAGGCGAGTAGCCTCAGGTGTACGAGAGAATCTTCGTTAAGGAACTCGGCAAAACAGCGGTCGTAAGTTAGCAATATGGCCTTCCGCCGCAAGGCGGACGCAGCGAAAGATCCCAAGTGACTGTTTAGCAAAAACACAGCTCCCTGCGAACTCGTAAGAGGATGTATAGGGGGTGATGCCTGGCCAGTGTCCGAACGTTAAGGGGAGAGGTGAAACGTGGCTCTTTATTGGGCGTCATGCTTATCGAAGAGTTATCTGAATGGAACAATTTTCCGGTCAGCCTCAAAGTTAATTAGTTAATTAGTCAATTAGGGATTAAGTACTCCCCTAATTAATTAATCACTAATCCCTAATTGACTTGGTGAAAAACTGGAAATCGTGATTTTATCAGATAACAATTAACATGGAATGATGCTTGGTAATGAGCCACGCGTAGCTTTAAACCGAAGCGCGGATGAACGCCGGCCGTAACTATAACGGTCCTAAGGTAGCGAAATTCCTTGTCGGGTAAATTCCGACCTGCACGAATGGCATAACAACTTGGGAACTGTCTCAACGAAGAACTCGGCGAAATTGCAAGACGAGTAAAGATGCTCGTTAAACATAGCTGGACGAAAAGACCCCGTGAAGCTTTACTATAGCTTGACATTGAATTAGAGATCGTCATGTTCAGAATAGGTGGGACCTCGCCGCAAGGCGGGGGCCAGTGAGATACCACCCTTGGCTATTTTTAATTCTAATCCCGATCCCTTTCATCAGGGCGGGAGACAGTGTCTGGTGGGTAGTTTGTCTGGGGCGGATGCCTCCCAAAAGGTAACGGAGGCGTTTACAAAGGTCGGCTATCCCGGAATGGAAACCCGGGAGATAGTGTAAAGGCACAAGCCGGCTTTACTGCGAGACCTGCAAGTCAAGCAGTCGCGAAAGCGGAACTTAGTGATCCGACCGTTCGAAATAGGACGGCGGTAGCTCATCGGATAAAAGTTACTCCGGGGATAACAGGCTAGT
>PCSD01000080.1 GCA_002771615.1 Candidatus Falkowbacteria bacterium CG23_combo_of_CG06-09_8_20_14_all_49_15 | reverse complement strand
AAGGAACGAATGTAAAAACGCCTTTTAAGGATCCAAAATATGCTTGGATTTTTAAAAATGTTTTTACACATTAACTAATTAATTTACTATCCCATATGCCAAAAATTAAAAAAGCGATTATCGCCGTGGCCGGTTCCGGCACCCGGCTTCTGCCCGCGACCAAAGCCATGCCCAAAGAAATGCTGCCGATCGTGGATAAGCCGATCATCCAGCTGGTGGTTGAGGAGCTCGTCGCCGGCGGGATTGAAGATATTATTTTTGTCACGCGCTGGGACAAGAAACCGCTGGAGGATCATTTTGATTACAGCTGGGCGCTGATTAATGAGCTGAAAAAAGCGAATAAGCTGGAAATTTTGGAAAAAATTATAAAAATCGCCGATTTGGCGAATTTTATTTATGTGCGGCAAAAAGGGCCGTATGGCAATGGCACGCCGGTTTTGTCAGCCGCCAATCTGGTCAAAGACGAACCATTCGTCTATGTCTGGGGCGACGATTTGGTCAAATCCCAAAAGTCGTTTACCAAACAGATGATTGAAGATTATGAGCGCACCGGACATCTGCAGATCGGCGTGCAGAAAGTGCCGAAAAGCCAAGTCGGCCGTTATGGGATCGTGGCCATTAACAAAGATAACCGGATTATAGACATAATTGAAAAGCCGTCCGTGGCCGAAGCGCCTTCTTGCTTGGCGGACTTCGGCCGCATGATTCTGGATGAGCGGATAATTGCCATCTTGCGCCGGACCAGCTTGGGCAAGGGTAATGAATTATGGATTGTGGATGCCATCCGGAATTTTATCCGCCAGGGCGGAGAGTTCTACGCCAAAATTATCAAAGATGGCGAATGGCTGACCACCGGCGATCCCGTGAATTATCTGCTCGCGATTTTGAAATACGGTTTAGCCAGGAAAGATATAAAAAAAGAGCTGCGGAAACAGATGCGGCAATTGCTTTAAAAGTGAAGCGTTCAGCGGATATTAAGCCGGAAAAGACCTTGTTGGTTGCCGATTGTGGCGATGAAAAAAAAGGTTTTTTTATCCGGCGACAGAGCGCATTGTTCCAAATCCGGCCCGGCAAACAAGGCTGTTATTTTGGCGGAACCGTTCAAATCCAATTCCAGCAGATTGATTTCTTGGCGCGTCGTAAAAAGAAAATTTTTATCAGTCAGCGGGAAAAGGCCGGTGATTTCGCGGCTGAGGCGGGTAAGAAAAATTTTTTTCCGGGCGCTTTGATCATACAGCCAGATTTCAAAATCGTTCGCGTAGAGCAGCAGACTGTCGGACAGCCATTGCGCGCGGCGGACATTCGCGATTGTTTCTTGCAGAGGGTAAACGCGGTCGTTTTCGTCCAGCAGATAGAGCAGGCTGTTATCTTCGTCGTAAAGATTAATCAGCCGGCCGCGTTTCGGCCAAAAGCGGAAATGGGCGGAATGGGGCAGGCTGATGGCGGCCAAAGGCTTGGCGTCCGTTTGGTATATTTCCAAAAGTCCGCCGCGGCCGATCAGGCTGATCAAGTAAATTTTATTATCTTTGGCCAGATAATCAAGGATATTTTCCATCCGGGGCAGTTGGAAGAAACTGCTGGTCGCGCCCGTTTCCGTCGCCTCCGCCAAAATTTTTCCCGCGGCCAGATAGGTAAAAGTATTTTCTTTTTCTTCGCTCCAGCGATAAAGGCTGGACGATGCGGCGAGCGGACGGCGGTTGAGAAATTGGCCGTTTTTGTTTTCAAAAAGCCAGCCATGATAAAGAAAATAGTCGTTGGCCGCGGACCAAAGTGGTTGCGGACAGCAGCCTGATTCTTTGACGGTACTGGTGGCGTCCGTTTGCCAAGGTCCGGCTTTTTCCGCGTGCCAATTGAAAAAAGCGCTTTGCCCCCCCGCACCCGCCAAGAGAGCGGATTCTCCCGATTCGGAAAAATAAATATATTTTGCTTCCGGCACCGTCAGCCAAGGGCTGTTTTTTTGATAAAGGATGATCTCTTTAAGCAGAGTGCTTTCACCGGCGCGGATGCTGATTTTTTCCTGCCAAGGCCAATAGCCTTCTTTTTCCAGACGCAAATTATATTCTCCCGGCCGCAAGCGGTTGATTTTGGCCGGCGTAACGAATGGGCCGCTTTTCGCGGCCGCCAAGTTTCCGCCCACCCCTCCATCACCTTGGCGGTTAAGAAAAATTTCCGTTTCTCGCGGATCAGAAGAGATTGACAGTAATCCGGTTTTTTCCAACTTGATCCGTCCGTAAAAAAGCCGGTGCCAATCCAGATAATAGCCGGCGGAATAAAGGGAAACGATGGGCGCCAGAAGGAAAAAAAGCAGGAGAAAAAAAATATACAAAAAACGGCGGAAACGCAAAGACATATGAATATGATGCTAATTCGCGAATAAAAAATTAATCCACTGATCAGGCGTAGGCGGGCGGTTGTTAATCATTTACCCTTTTAATTTTTGCGCCCAAAGCCCGCAAACGTCCATCAATATCTTCGTAGCCGCGGTCAATCTGGTAGATATTGCCGATTTCCGTTTGTCCTTCAGCCAGCAAGCCGGCCAACAAGAGCGTCAAGCCGGCGCGCAAATCCGGACTGACAAGTTTTTTGCCGTATAATTTTGTCGGGCCGTTAACCACCACGCGATGCGGATCACACATAACGATATCCGCGCCCATTTGCATAAGCATATCCACATACAAAAGCCGGCGATCATAGATGGTTTCGTGAATCAGACAAGAGCCATGCGCTTGGGTCATGAGCAGGGTATAGGGAGATTGCAGATCAGTGGGAAAACCCGGATATTCATGAGTTTTAATACTGTAGGGTCGGATTTTTTTGGCCGCTTTAATGACAATGCAATCTCGTCCCCAGCGGCAGGGTACGCCGATAGCGCGAAAAATTTCCAAAAGCACCATAATATGTTCCGGCTGGCAGCCCGTGATGGTCAGGGGCGATTTTAAGGCGGCGGCCATTAAGGCGAAGGAGCCGGTTTCAATCCGGTCCGGCGGGATAAAAAATTTTCCGGCATGGATTTTTTTGACACCTTGGATAACAATGCGGGGCGTGCCGGCACCGGTAATTTTCGCGCCTTGTTGATTCAAATAATCGGCCAGCGCGGGTATTTCCGGTTCCAGAGCGCAATTATCCAGGACGGTCGTGCCGGCGGCCAGCACCGCCGCGGTCATCATCGCTTCCGTGGCCGTAACACTGACAATGGGAAAGAAAATTCGCGCCGCTTTCCATCTTTTTGCGCGCAGAAAAAAATGTCCGTCTTCATCGCGGATGGAAGCGCCGAATTTTTTGAATCCGTCCAAAAACAGATTAATCGGCCTTTTGGAGCCGCTCGCCAAGTTACAGCCGCCGGGCGAGAAAAATGATGCCGCGCCGGAGCGGGCCAGCAATGGCCCGGCAAACATGATGGCGGCGCGAAAACGGCCGGCGATCCGGGCTGAGAGATCCGCGCTGGAAATCGCGCTGGCGTCAATCGCGCAAGCGTCTTTTTTCGTCCGCTTGATTTTCGCGCCCAAACTGGCCATGGCCTCCAAAGCTTTGTCCACATCTTCAATCTGCGGCAAGTTTTCCACAAGCAATGTTTCGTCCGAAAGCAGGGCCACGGGAATAATTTTTAATGCCGCGTTTTTCGCGCCACGGACCGCGATTTCACCGCGTAATTTATTCTGCCCTTGGATGATGAATTTAGCCATAAAAATAGGTATATTATCGGATTTTATCCTTAATTCGCGTCAAAGTAATTTTAGCCCAGATGGCCAGGATAATCAAGGGTCATGCCGGCAAACAAAATAATAGTCTTTTCTCATTGAAAGATGAGCCTGAACTGGCGAGGCCAGATCAGTTATCTACTCCATAAGTTTTTAAATAATATTTGTTTTGCTTTTTGC
>PCSD01000025.1:22348-49092 GCA_002771615.1 Candidatus Falkowbacteria bacterium CG23_combo_of_CG06-09_8_20_14_all_49_15 | reverse complement strand
GTGTCCAAGTAGGACATTTCTAAAAAATGCCAAATAGGACATTTCTATAAAACTTTTACAGACAAAACTTTGGAAAAGGCGTATAAAGAAATATATGGATATACAGAAAAAGCAACAAATAAATATGATTTCTCTGAAGGATTATCTCAGGGGAAGGAAATACAGTCAACTACCAAAAGAGGAACAGCTGGAAATCGCACAAAAGATTTTGATGGCGCTGTTTCCAGAATCACAGAATGAATAAACAGCCATCCTGATGGATTTACAATAAGTGTGCGCGGCCAACCAGCCACGAAACGTTTTGTTATATCTCCGTATAAGGGCCGTGAAGTAAAATTGGATAAGGTGGACGAAGACTTTGTAGAGAAATTTTTAGTTGATAATTACGATTTTTTAGCTCAAATTGAAAATTATTTAGGCGGATGGAGAAATATAGGAATAAATAGCCGGGCTTCTTTTTGGAAGTCCGGCTATTTATTTTTGGATAAAAAATTTTCTGTTTGAGAATTTTACCTCCGCGTTTACTTGGCTTGCTCGCGGCATTCGGCTTCGCATTCAAAAGCCGGCTCGCCGGCCAAATCCGCGCAAGCGGCCACGCAGGTCCGGCAGCTCGCCAGCCGTTCATCCGGCATAAGCTGGCATTGGCCGTCCGCGACTTCGCAGATGGCGAACTGACGGCAGAAATCACCCAGCTGATAATCGGCCGTGCAGACCTCCGGAACATCCGGGCCGCAGGAAAATTCCAGCCCATGGCAATTTTCCAGACCGCATTTTTCCGCCGGCAAATCCGCTTCCGGCTGGGCCGCATCTCCGTCGGCCGCATCTTCTTCCGCGGCCGGCACGTTCTCGGCCGGCGCTTCAACGGTCAAGCCGGGCCGTTTGGGCTTGGCCGGCTCCGGATTACCCACGGCCGCCGGCTGGTTCTGGCAGGCGGTTAAAAACAACAAGGCCGCGAACAACAAGGAACTGAGAATTGTTTTTTTCATAGGCTTTAAGTTATTGCTATAATATTTTTAGTTTGATTTAATTATATCAGGCTTCGCCTAAATTGCCAAATATTGGTATTTATCATTAATTATGCTAAAATATTATTATAAAATCTCTTGCCTATCCTGTCCCGTCCGGAAAATATTATCTTTTGTCCAACTGATTATATAATACTAAAAAAATATTTATGCCAAGCGCTCAACCGACGATTAAACTGGTCATTGTCCGGCACGGAGAAAACATCTGGAATTTTGAAAACCGCTTCTGCGGCTGGACAGACGTGGAAATGACAGCCAAAGGCCGGGAACAGACCAAAGTGTCCGCCGAAATACTCCGGCGCCACGGCTATGAATTTGACCTCTGTCATACTTCGGTATTAAAAAGAGCCATTGAAACAGTTTGGATCATACTGAAAGAAATGAATTTGAGCTGGATACCGGTTCAGAAACACTGGCGCCTGAACGAAAGGAGTTACGGTGCCCTGCAAGGACAGGATAAAGCCGATCTGGCGGCCAAATACGGCAAAGAGCAGGTTGACCGCTGGCGCTGGGACTATCGGGAAAAACCGCCGCTCTTAAACCTGAACGACAAGCGGCATCCCCGTTTTGACCGCCGCTATCAAGGCGTCAAAACATCGCTCTTGCCGGCGGGCGAAAGCATTGCCGATACTTACCGCCGCGTCCTGCCTTATTGGCAGAAAACTATCGCGCCGGACTTGAAAAAAGGCAAAAGAATCCTGATCAGCGGCCATAAAAACTGCCTGCGCGCGCTGATCAAGCACATTGAGGGCGTGCCGGAACAGGAAGTTCCCCGCTTGGATATGCCTTTGGGCGTGATTTTGGTCTATGAATTCAACCGCCGGCTGGAATTGCAGAAAAAATATTTTTTAGAATAATTATCCCGGACCGGAAAAATTATCAAAAGCACAGAAATAAAAGCAAAACATTCGGGATCAGACAGCGGCGGCCGCCTCCGGCCTCCGCTGATTTTTCTCATTAATCTTCAAAGACATATATGCCGCTATTTAAGCTACGGGCAAAATTTACCCCCCAGGGCGACCAGCCTCAAGCCATCGCCCGCCTGACGCAAGGCCTGGCTAAAGGCTTCCGCGCCCAGACCCTTTTGGGCGTTACCGGCAGCGGCAAAACATTTACGATGGCCAATGTCATCGCCGCCGCGCAAAGGCCGGCCTTGATCATCTCCCACAACAAAACTTTGGCCGCCCAGCTCTACGGCGAATTCCGCCAGTTTTTCCCGGACAACGCGGTCCATTATTTCGTTTCATATTATGATTATTACCAGCCGGAAGCCTATATCCCCCAAACCGACACTTACATTGAAAAAGAGGCTATGATCAACGAGGAGATTGACCGCCTGCGCCACGCCACCACCCAGTCTCTGATCAACCGCCCGGATTGCATTATCGTGGCCAGCGTTTCCTGCATCTACGGCTTGGGCGAAAAAGAAGATTATATTGCTCTGGGCAAGACTTACCGGGCCGGCGCCGAGATCAGCCGGAATGATCTCTTGCGCCAGCTCGTGGCCATCCAGTACGAGCGGGACGAAAACGGGCTGGCTCGGGGAAAATTCCAAGTCCGCGGCGGGCGGATCACGATCCATCTGGCCACGGGCGAAGCGTTCGTCCGGCTGGATTTGGACGGCGATCGGATCGGCCGGATCACCCTTTTTCCCTTGCGCCCGGAACAAGCCAAAACGGCCGCCTTGAACGGACCGCCGGAAAAACAAGGCCTGATTTTGGACACAGTGACAATCCTGCCAGCCAAGCACTTCCTGACGCCGGCCGCCAAGATGGAAAAAGCGCTGGCGGCCATCCGGCAGGAACTGGCCGGACAGCTTCAAGAATTGCGACGCGCCAAAAAGCTCGTGGAGGCTTATCGGCTGGAGAAAAAAACCAACTATGATCTGGAAATGATGGAACAAGTCGGCTATACGAACGGCATTGAAAACTATTCCCGCCATCTGACTGGCCGCGCGCCGGGCGAACCGCCCGCCACCCTGCTGGATTTTTTTCCGCCTGATTATCTGGTGTTTATTGACGAATCGCATGCCAGCGTGCCGCAAATCAAAGGCATGCATGCCGGCGACCAATCGCGCAAACAAACTTTGGTTGACTTCGGCTTCCGCTTGCCTTCCGCCAAGGATAACCGCCCCTTGAACTTCCAGGAATTCAATAAAAAAATCAAACAAGTGATCTATGTCAGCGCCACGCCCGCGCCATACGAACTGCGGCAGTCAAAACAGGTTGTGGAGCAGATTGTCCGTCCGACCGGGTTGCTTGACCCGGCCGTCTCGGTCCGACCGAGCACCGGCCAGATCGCGGATCTGCTCGGAGAAATCACGGCCGTGGTCGCGAAGCGAGAAAGGGTGCTGGTTACCACTCTGACCAAAAAAATGGCGGAGGAATTGGCGGATTATCTGCGCGAAAAAAAAATCAAAAGCCGCTATCTGCACAGCGAAATCGACACTCTGGCCCGGGTGGAAATCCTGCGCGAACTCCGTCAAGGAAAAATCGATGTCCTGGTCGGCATCAACCTTTTGCGCGAAGGCTTGGATTTGCCGGAAGTCTCCCTGGTCGCGATCCTGGACGCGGATATGGCCGGCTTTCTGCGCAATGAAACGTCCTTGATTCAAACCATGGGCCGCGCGGCTCGGCATGTCAACGGCCGCGTAATCATGTATGGCGACAAGCTGACCCCGGCCATGCGCTTCGCCCTCAAGGAAACCGCGCGGCGCCGCCAAAAACAAAGCGCCTACAATTCGGCGCATAACATCACACCGCGCGCCGTTGAATCAAACCAGGAGAAAAACCTGCTGGCGCGAACAGCCGGCGAAAAAACCGTGGCAAAAACGGCTAAACAAAAAATCTAAATCGCAACCGTTACCAAAAAATTTTGCTTGGCTTATAGACAAAATAAAAAACGGGTTTTTAAAAAACCCGTTAATCAGTTAGTATTGGCGCTAACCATTGGTAAAATAAACAAAAGAACATTAAATAAAAGATGAAATGTATTTTTGTTTTCAGATCTCCATCTGCCAGTCGGTCGTGGCCGATAAGTAAACGAGCTGACAAAACCAGGAAAAAAACAACAATCCGAAACCAAATTCTGCCTAACATTTTTCCCTCCTTTTTTTAATATTTCTTATTGATATTTGTCCGGATAAAAAATCTTCAATGCCGACATAATATCATTACTCAAAATTATTGTCCACCCAACTATATCTTAACCGGCAAATAACAGCCAATCCTACTCGGAAAAACGGTGATGACTATCGCCGGGCAGAAAGTTTTTTTTGCGCAAAAGCCGGTGGTAACTGATCGCGAACCGGTGCGCCTCGTCCCGCACCCGCTTGATCACGTGCAAAGCCGGCGAAGCAAGCGGCAGTTCCAACGGTTTTTTTTCGCCGGGAAAAAAAATTTTGTCCCGGGCGGAAGCGCTCCGCTGGCCGCTTTTCGCCACCGCCAGCACCGGCACCTCCGGCTCCAAACCGCGCAAAACTGCTTGCGCGACGCGCAATTGTCCCAAACCGCCGTCAATAATAAGCAGATCCGGCCGCGGCCAATCTTGCTTGGTCTTTTTTCCGCGGCTATCCTGAGCCGGGTCCGGGCCGGTATGAGAAAAGCGCCTGGTCAAAACTTCGCGCAAACGCTGGGTGTCGTCCAGAGCCGCCGATCTGATCTTGAAGAGGCGATAAGCATTCTTGTCCGGTTCGCCGTCGCCAAAGACCACCATCGCACCCACGGCATTTGTGTCAAAAAGATTGGCGATGTCAAAACCTTCAATGCGCCGCGGCACGCGCGGCAAGGATAAAATTTTCGCCAGTTCCACCACATCGGCCGCGTATTTGTCGCCCAGCGATAAAATTTTGGCGCTGGCCAAAACATGGCGAAAATTGTCAATTTGTTTAGCCAGAATCCGCTCCTGTTCAATTAATCTCTCACGCTCTGCGCCGGCCGGCGATTTGGCCAATTGGCGCGCCAAGCGCGCGCGCTCTTTTTCCAAAGCGGCCATCAGCTTTTCTTTCCCGCCGGCCAAAAATTGGCTGATGGGCCGAATAATCAGACGTTGATAATCAGCCAAAGAAATACGGCGGCCGCAGACGCCGCAACAACGCCCGACTTGCGCGGAAAAACAAATTTTTTTGCCGGCTTTCCGCTCCAGGCAATAGGGCCAGATTTTCCGCAAGGCCCGCAGGGTTTCTCTGACGGCCAAGCCGCTCGTGAACGGCCCGAAATATCTTCCGGCCGGGCCGATCTGGCGAGTGGCAAAAACGCCGGGGATTTCGTCCTCGGTGGATATCTTTATATACTGGAAACGTTTATCGTCCCGTAAAAGAATATTATACGGCGGCTGGTATTTCTTGATCAGATTCGCCTCCAAGAGCAGGGCTTCAATTTCACTATCCACGGTCGTCCAGCGGATCTGGCAGACTTCCGCGACCATCTTGATTTTCGCCGGCGACAAATCCGCGTTCGGACGCCAATAGGAAAGGACGCGCGTCTTTAAATTGGCCGCCTTGCCGATATAAAGCAAGCGGCCGCGCCGGCCGTAAAAACGGTAACAGCCGGGCCCGGCCGGCAAATCTAATTTTTTAATTTCTTCGGCGCGCATATTTCTTCGGCCTGGCCGATTCCCTCCCCGCCCATCGGACAAAAAGGCGCCCGGCAAAAAAGCTTGGCGCCGATTATTTTTATTTCACGCTGATCGCTTGGACCGGACAGCTTTCAATCGCGCCGGCCGCGTTCTCGCCGGCTTCCGGCCCGACAACTGCCGCCTGGCCGGAAGTTTCGTCCATCCGGAAAATTTCCGGATTAAGGGCCGCACAAGCACCGCAACCGATGCATAAATTCGGGTCAATGACTACTGGCATAACGAAAAAATTATTTTATTAGTATCTTGTTGATATTTTCCAATAATTGCTGGGGGGTCAGATTGGCTTTGACGAAATAGCCGTCCGCTCCCGACTCCAAGCCTTTTTTGATTTCCGCGTTTTGGCCCAGATTGGATATGACATAAACCAGGGTATTTTTTATGTCCGGATCTTGGCGCAAGGCCTGTAAAAAATCATAGCCATCTAATTTGGGCAAAACAATATCCAATAAGATCAAATCCGGCCTGGCGGTCCTGGCCAGATCCAGGCCGCTTTGGCCGTCCGAAGCGACCAAAACTTCATAAGCGCCTTTCTCCAATTTTAATTTATATATTTCCGCGATATATTCTTCGTCTTCTATAATAAGAATTTTCTTGGCCATAAATATTAATATATTCATATTATAGCAGATTATTATTTGTCTGGCCAATCTGAAAATAAAAAAGCCCGGGAATAACCCAGGCTTGGAAAACATTAACGTTTGGATTTTTTTTCCTGGCCATTTTTGTCAGCCAGAACAAGGGTTGATTTGCAAATTGGGCAAATATATTCATCATCAGCACCCTTGGCCATCGCCACATTACAGCAAACTGGTATAACCGGCAAAAACATATCCCCTCCTTAAAATGATATGATCACTCCTTGTTCCTTGATGATCAGGTCCTTGATCAGGCAAAGCTGGCAGATCTCTTCGGCCGTCCTGACGATGTTGATTCCACAGCGCGGACAGCGGAAAACCTGGCCGTCCTTATCTGCTCCTTGTTCTTTTTTCATGCTTTTCTCCTTTTTTTCGCCTTTTTTTCCCTTGGCGAGCGACTGCCTGATAAGCGGCCATCATATCCCGGCTACTTTCTTCAGCGATTTTTCTCTGCAGGCTTAAGATGTATTCAGCCGCCGCGGGTTGCGCTTTTCTTTTCTCAATGGGTCTCATTTTTTTCCCTCCGAACAATGTGTTTTATGCCAACCTTCTTTCCGGCCGGGCAAATCCCGCTCCCGATCTGGCCAGGCCAAGCCGGTCCGGATCGCCTGAAAAATTTTTCTCACCTCCTTTCGCAAACATTAAGAGTTTTAAAAGAACAAAATAAAAAATCGCCGGTTTTGGCGGCGGTTTTTTCTCTCTGGTCCAAAAACACAAAAAACCACCGCGCTACGGGGCGATGATAAGCAAAGCCAATCCGTAAAAAAGCGGCCCGGCCAAATTTTTCCCGACTGGCATATTGGCAACGCGATGTATCATATGAATTTATTATAAAAAATCGAAAAAAAATGTCAACAAAAATTATTTTTTCCGCGAAAAAAACCAAAATTACTTATCAATCTCTGGCGACAAGCGCCCCCAGCCTTTGCTCCCGCTATTCTTTAATGCCGTCCAAATTGACATCGTAAAGAATGCCTTCCTGCACTTGCCGGTAACGCAAAATTTCCTCTGCCTTGAACCAGATCTTCATCTCCTTTTGAGCGTCCTCAGTACTGCCTGAAGCATGGATCAGGTTGCGGACGCTTCTTTGGTCCATATCGGCCATCGCATAGGAATCCAGGGTAAAATCGCCGCGAATCGTGCCCACATCAGAGCTTAAGGGTTCGGTGGAACCGGTAATCTTGCGGATCAAAGCGACAGCCTGATTGCCCTGCCAGACCATTACCACGACCGGACCGGAACTCAGGTATTTGGCGTTACTTTTCATGACGGCCTCGCCGTTAGCACGGTTGGTGGGAAAAGGCGAAGTCAAGCCTTTTTTTTCATAGGCGGCTCGGGCTTTGCGGCCGACTTCTTCCAGCCAGGCATCGCCGCCGACGCCGTAATAATGCTCAGTGGCCAACGCTTCGGTCGGGATAAGCATTTTCATGGCAATTAATTTTAAGCCGGTCCGTTCATAGCGGCGGATGATTTCGCCGATCAAAGAACGCTGGATACCGTCCGGCTTGATTATGACCAGGCTTTTTTCTTCTTTGGGATGCATAAATGATGATCAGTCTGGCCGGCCGGATAATCAAGGCCGGCACACTGCCAGATATTATGATTTAATATATTTTTTTATTTCTTCGCAGATCTGCGACGGCGTATGCTCTGATTTGATGATATAGCCGGCCGCGCCCAGCTCTCGCCCCTTGGCCACATCCTCATCAGTGCCCAGGTTGGTCAGGATGACGACCGGAATCTCCCGCAAATCATTTTTTTCCTTTAAAGATTGCAGGACGGCAAAACCATCCACTTGCGGCAAGATAATGTCCAAAAGGATCAAATCCGGCTTTTCCCGGCTGGCTGATTCCAAGCCGTCTTGACCGTTTTGCGCCAAAATCACTTTCCAGCCGTTATTTTCCAGCTTGATTTTATACATATTGGCGACCATTTCGTCGTCTTCCACGATCAGGATCGCGCGGCTTTTATTTTCCATAGTGAAAAAATTATTTTCTTCCAACGGACACAATAATTTTCCCTTTTATTATCATTCAATTATAACAAAATAATTCATTTTGGCAAGGGGGGGGGCGGCCAAGAAATTTCCCGGCTGTCGCTTCGCGCGGCCAAAGACCCGTTCTGGTCGGTGCGCCAGATCTTTGCCTGATTTTTTAAAAGACGGTTCAGAATGCGCGGGCTGGGATGGCCGAATTTATTATCCGCGCCCGCGGAAATGACGGCCAGAGACGGGCGGACCGCGGCCAAGAATTCGGCCTGGCTGGAAGTGTTGGATCCGTGATGGCCGATTTTCAAGATATCAGCGCGCAAATCTTCCTGGACGGATAATAATTCGCTTTCCACCGGCGCTTCCGCGTCGCCCATAAAAAGGAAAGAGGTCCGGCCGTAAACCAGCTTAACGACAATGGAGCTATCATTTAAATTTTCCACGCTGGCGCCGGCCAAAGACCGGCGCGGATAAAGGAAACGCAATTCGCAATCCGCGCCCAAAACCAAAGTTTGCGGCCGGTCAATGATCACCATGGCAGACCCTTCCTTTTTGGCCGCTTCCAGCCAATCAAGATAAGCCGGGGCGCTATGGCTGACGCCGGTATAAGCAATTTTTTCCACGTGAAAACGCTCCAGGACGGAAATTAAGCCCGCCACATGGTCGTCGTGGGGGTGGGTCAGGATGATCAGATCCAGGGTGCGGTCGTAAAAAGGCAGAAGACGCTCCAGCGCCCGGGCCGCCGCCTGATCCGGCCCTCCGTCAATGAGGATATTCTGCCCGGACGGAACGCGGATCAAGGCCGCGTCTCCCTGGCCGACGTCCAAAAAATCCACACGTAAAATCTGGCCGGCCCCGGCCGAAAAAATTTCGGCCGGCCGCGGGTACCAAATCCAGACCGCCCCTGCGGCCAAAATCGCCGCGGCGGCGGCCAAGGGCAGGAGAATTTTCAATAATTTCTGCGGCATGTCAAGAAAACCGCGGCCGGCAGGGATAAGACGGCGCGCCCCTCCCTGATCGTGCGGGCAATATTCAACGAATTAAACCGAGGCGGCCGGAAAAATATTCCGGCAAATCAGCGATGGCCACCCGTTCTTGGCGCATCGTATCCCGATCGCGAGCAGTGACGCGGCCGTCGGATAAAGTTTCAAAATCAATGGTCACACAGAAAGGCGTGCCGATTTCATCTTGGCGCCGATAACGTTTGCCAATATTGCCATTGTCGTCAAATTCGCATTTAAAAGAAGCTTTCAGCAGCAGATAAATTTCTTTGGCTTTTTTGACCAACTCCGGCTTATTCTTGAGCAAAGGGAAAACGGCAATCTGGTAAGGCGCGACCTTCGGCGGCAGTTTCAATAAAATCCTTTCTTCGCCATCCGCCAATTTTTCTTCAGTATAAGATTGGACCAAAATGGCCAATATGCTCCGGTCCATCCCGAAAGTCGGCTCAAGGACGTGCGGAATATAATGTTTTTTGGTTTGCTCGTCAAAATACGTCAGATTTTCTCCGGACACTTCCTGATGCCGGAAAAGGTCATAGTCGGTGCGATAAGCAATCGCCCATAATTCATCAAAACCCCAGGGAAACTGATATTCAATGTCAATCGTCCGCTGGGAATAAAAGGCGCGCTCCGCAGCGCTGATTTCATGGTTATTGAATCTGGGCCGTTCCAGGCCGATCAGATCGGCGAAGCCGTAAATATAAGCCAGCCATTCTTTAAAAATCCGGTTCCAGTCGCTGTCTGGCGCGATGAAATATTCGATTTCCATCTGTTCGAATTCCAGCTGACGGAAAATGAATTGGCCGGCCGTGATTTCGTTCCGGAAGGCCTTGCCGATCTGGCCGATGCCGAACGGCAGTTTCAAGTTCATGGATTGCATCACGTTCTTATAATTGGCGAAAATCGCGCCGGCGGTCTCCGGCCGCAGATAAGCGGTCAAGGCGTCCTCCTCCACCGGGCCGACCAGAGTCTTGAACATGCCGGAAAAAGTTTTCGGATTGGTCAATCCGCCGCCGCAATCCGGACACTTGGACGGATCCGGGAGTTTGTCCGGCCGGAAGCGGTGATGGCAGGACTTGCATTCCACCAGCGCATCCTTGAAATTGGCCAAGTGCCCGGACGCCTCCCAAAGGCGGGGATTGAGCAGGATGCCGCCGTCAATGCCGGTCATATCCTCGCGGTCCTGGATAAAATATTTCCACCACAATTTTTTAATATTATTTTTCATTTCCACGCCCAAAGGACCGTAATCATAAGTGTTGGACAAGCCGCCGTATATTTCCGAGCCGGGAAAAATAAAACCGCGGCGCTTGCACAAGGAAATGATTTTTTCCATCAAAGTCAATTGTTGTTCGGCCATATTTTTTAAATATTTATAATTTTCTAAAAACCGCTTGATAAAATTGCCCAAGCAGGAAAAGCCCGCGTGTTAAATATTTTTAAAAAAATAAAACCCGTCCTCTCACAAAAGCCCTTGGCTTTTCTGCTAGAACGGGTTTTCGCCCGCGGTTCCATCTAGCTTCTCGGGCTGATTGCCAGCCTCCGCGCCTTGATTACCGGCCGTTGCCTGATTAAAGCTGCGGAGAGCCAACCCCCGCCGGCCGTCTATATATTATCATAATAACAAATTCCGATTTCTTGTCAAGAAGCAAGGGCTCGTTGAATCACATTTCGTCCAGCCCGTCAATACCCAAAAGGCCCAAGCCGTTGCCGATCACCTGCCGGACCGCGCCCAAGAGGCGCAAACGGGCTTCGCGCACGGCAGTTTCGGCTTTCAAGACCGGAATAGCATGGTAATAATCGTTGAAATCTTTGGCTAAAGCGAAAATCTGCTTAGCCAGAAGGCTGGGGTCGCAAGCCTGGGCCGCGGCCTGCACGGTTTCCGGATAAGAAGCTAAGGAAAAAAGCAGGCGGTGCTCCCGGACTTCGCGCAAATTTCCCGGCCAGCCCGGCGACAATTCATCCGGCCGCTGGCAATACTCCTGGGCGATTTCTTCGCCCGCGGCTTTGCGCAGAACGCTCCGGATCCGGGCGCAGGTATACTGCAGATAAGCGGCGGTAAAACCGTCAAAGCGGAGGGCTTGCCGGCTGTCAAAGGTGATTACCTGGCCGGCGCCGACTTTGACCATTTCAAATTTCAAAGCGCCCTTGGCCAGCGCCCAAGATATGTTATCAATCTTTTCCGCGGGCCAGTCGGGATGGCGGGCGCTGGTTTCTGTTTTAGCTTTTTCCAGCACTTGATTGCGCAAATCGTGATAGCTGATGACATTGCCGGAACGGGACGACATCATCCCTTCCGGCAATTTCACGACCGCGTAAGGCAGATGGGTGATGGCCGCCTGTTCTTCGCCCAAAGCGGCCAGCAAGCGGTTCAGCTGGCGAAAATATAATGATTGGCGCTCGTCCACGACTAAAAACGATTTGTCCGGCTGAAAAAGTTTTCTTTTTTCCAGGGCCAAAGGCAGGTCTGAAACCGGATAAAGCGCTGTGCCGTCCGAACGGATAAAAACCAACACCCCCAGGCCGTCCCCGCCGAGATCGGCAATGACCGCGCCAGCGCTTTCCTGCAATTGACCGGCGGCCAGCAAACGAGCGACCAACGCTTTACCGATGCCAAAAAATTCGCTTTCATAAAAAATCTGGGCGAAATTCACCCCCAATTCCTGATAAATCGCGGTAAAACCGTCGATGCTCCACTGCCTGGTCTTCTGCCATTGCTTATAAGATTCGCCCTGCCGGCTTTCAATCTCCTTCATCAGGCGGCTGATAGCCGCCGGCGCCGCCGGATCTTCCTTGGCCGCGGCTGCGGCCCGGGCATAAACCTGACCAAGCCAATAACCTTTGTCAACAGCAGGCCCGGGGCCTTGGGCAAAAAGACGCAGGCCCCAAAGCGTTTTGGCCGTATGGCCGCCGAAATCGTTGACATACGACACGGGGAAAACCGTATCGCCGGCGGCCGTGAGGATCCTCTGCACCGCGTCGCCGTAAGCCAAATTGCGCAGATGGCCGATATGATAATCCTTGTGCGTATTGACATTGGAATATTCCACGACCACCCGCCGGCCGCCTTCCCGGACATTTTCGCCATAAAGATCTTTCTGCGTATAAATTTCCTCAAGCACGCCGGCCGCCATTTCCACGGTCGACAGTTGGAAATTAACGTAAGGACCGACGGCCTGCCCACTCGCCACCGGGCTTTCCGCCGGCCAATCACTCGCCAAAGCGGCCGCCAGATCAACGGGCGGCCGACCCAAACGGCGGGCCAAACCAAAACAACCCAAGCTTAAATCGCCGAAATCCGGATTATCCGGACGGACAAAATCGCTTGGGGCGGCATATTCTCCGCCCAGATGCTCGTTAATCTGCCGGGCGATCTGCGCCTTGATATCGGAAAGAAAAGGCATAAACAATTTGGTTCTTTGGGCAATTTCCTGGCTAAGACTTTAATAAAAATTCAAATTTTCTTCTTGTTCTTATTTTTCTTATCTCCCGTCCGGCCGGCAATGCAAACGGATAAAGCCGAGTTTGCCTTTTTTGATCAGACAGCCGGCTGGCGGAATGTCAATAATCGCCTGGCTATCGTTAACGACCTGGTCGTCCAATTTGACCGCGCCTTGGGCAATCAGCCTTTTCGCCTCCGCGCCGCTCGCGGCCAAGCCGGACTTGACCAAAACGGCGGCAATTTTTGCCTTTTCTTCCGGCCAAAAAATTTCTTTCAGGCGGTCCGGAGCTTCTTTCTTTTGGATGACTTTGATGAAATTTTCTTCCGCGGATCGCGCCGCGTCCGCGCCGTAATTCAGACTGACGAATTCCCTGGCCAAACGCATTTTGAGATCGCGCGGATTCACTCCGGCCGCCAGCTGTTTGTTGATTTCACGCAATTCGGACAGCGGAACCTTGGTCGCCATCTCAAAGGCCGGAGCAATAAGGCCGTCCGGCCAAGCCATGACCTGGCCGTACATATTTTCCGGGGTTTCGTCCAGCTTGATAATGTTGCCCTCGCTTTTTCCCATCTTCTTGCCGCTCGGATCAATCAGTAATTTGTTGGTCATGACAAATTTTTCCTTTTTCTTTAAAATTCTGATTAAATCGCGGCCGCACAGCATATTGAACATCTGGTCATTACCGCCGACCTCCAAGTCAACATCCATGGCCACGCTGTCATAGCCTTGAGCGACCGGATAAAGAAATTCATGCATATAGATCGGCTTTTCCTCTTTCAACCTGGCCTGAAACATATCCCGCTGGATCATCTGCTGCACGGTAAAATTCGCCGTGAGCTCGATTAAGTCCCGAAAAGTCAAAAGATCGCTCCAGGCGCTGTTATAAAGGATTTTCGCCGGATTCTCGCCGGTAAAATCAAGATAGGCGGAGGCCTGTTTATGGTAATTGTGGCTGTTAGCCACGACCTGCTCGCGCGTTAATTTTTTCCGCGCCGCCTGCTTGTCCGTCGGGTCGCCGATCATGCCGGTGAAATCGCCGATTAAGAATATTACTTCATGACCAAGCGCTTGAAACTGGGCGAGCTTGTTGATCTGGATCGCGTTGCCGATATGCAAAGAAGGCGCGCTGGGATCAAAACCGCAGTAAAGTTTCAAACGTCGGCCGGATTGCAAGACGCGGCTGAGCGACTCTTTGTCCGGAAAAATGTTCTCCACGCCCCGCGTTAAAACTTCCGCAATTTTTTCCGGGTCGGTAATTATTTTCGCCATACGGTTATTGATAATAATGGGAAAAATTTATTATGTTTGTTTTTTACCGGAAAATCGGAGTTTTGTCAAATCGCGCGATCAGAGAACAGGCGGACTAATCATAATTAACATAATCAGACTCTGGCTTCCACGGCCTTAATATCTGCGGCTAAAAAATTTACTTCAAAATTTCTTCCACGTCTTTGACTTCTTTGCCGATCTTTTCCTGGGCGGCGTTAATCCTGCTTTTGGCGCTTTCCAAAATGGCCAGCCTTTCTTTTTTCTGCGCTTCCAAGCCGCGCGCCCGGCCCAGAACGGAAAAATCCGCTTCAAGGCCCTTGGCCAGGTCGCCCAAATGCCGGCGAAGCACATCTTCAATTTCAAAAGTCTCTTTGCGCAAACGCCGCCGCCAGGCGCGGGCAATGTAAACAAAAAGGGCGATAATCAAAACGATCAGGAAGAGCAGACTCATGATCAGGGTGAAATAATTAATCAAAAAATCGCCAAAAATCGCGAAAGCCGGCGGCGAAACCACAAAACTGGGCTTTTCGCTCAGATTGCTCTTGAGGCCATTGGCATTAGTCGCTTCCGCCCAAACAAAATAGCGGCCCCGCGGCAAATGGGCCTGATGGACATAAAACCAATTGCCGCTTTTATCCGCCGACGAGGCACCCACCGCGATCCGGCCGGCCTCATCCAAGACGGAGATCTTGATTTGCGCTTCGGGCAAAGAGCGGCCGCTGAGAAAAAAGTGTTCGCCCGGTTTTAGATTGGCGGTAAAATCGGTAATAACCGGCGCCGGCAAAGGCTTGATCGCAAAATCAATCACTGCCACCCGCTCGTTTCCGGCCTTATCAATCGCTTTGACCAGGGCGCTATGTTCGCCGATTTCCAAATTATCTAAAACCATTTCGCCGACCTCCGGTGCGATCTGACGGGCTTTCTCTTGCAAACTGTTCATGATCAGCTCATAAACCAGCAAGCCGGAGCCATCATCAAAGGATTTGAAACGCAGAAGGGGCCATTCACCTTCCGCCTTTTCTTCCAACCGCAGGTCAATCGGCGCCGGCGGCTTGGTGTCAATCATCAAGCGATAATGTTCAGTCGTGCCCCATTTTTTCTTGTCTTTAAAACGGAGATGGAAATACCAAAGGCCATCGGTCAATTCCGGATATTCTTTCTCGGCCACCGGATCAATCGCCTCGCCGGTGGGCGCCGCTGTGTCCGGTTCGCGATCCAGGGTCAGGCTGATCGCCGCTGTGTCCGGCGGCAAAACCCAAGCCAGCCTGGCTTCGGATTTGTTGTACCAAGCATTTTGATCGGGATGAGTAGCGGAAGTGATAACGGGCAAATTATAAGGCGCGTCCGGCTCCGTTTTAACTGGCGGGGGCGGCGTTTCCCCGGTCTTCTTTTCTGCCGGCACCGGCGCGGCTTGGGCGGGCGCGATGGTAAAATTGGCGCCGCCCAGACTGGCCAGGATGTTCGTGCCCTTGCCGTCATTGGCCAGGATAGCGCCGGCGGAAAAACGGACGGCCGCCGATCCGGCCTTTTTAGCCTTGAAGGTGATGGAAAAAACCGTGCCGGCCGCGCCGGCATAACCGGGCTGGGGCACGCCACCGCCGAAATCAATCGTGCCGTTCTTGTTATTGGCCGCCGGTTCGGTCGTCCAAAGGTTGAAAATTGAACCGCTGCGGGAAACGGATACGGCTTCCAAGACCGCGGGATCAAAGGATAACGCGCCTTGGGCCGCATTGATGGTTTCTCCGCCGGTATTGATCTTCACCGACACGGAAAAATTGGTATTAATCGTTTTGGTCCCGGACCCGGGCGAAAAAAATAAAGACGCGCCGGCAGCCGCGGCCGGCGGCGTTCCGCTGGCGAACAAGCTGACGCACAGGCAAAAAACGCCGGCGCCGGCCAATAATTTCTTAAGCATGGTTTTTTCTTATTTGATGAAAAAAGATTAACAAAGAAAAGATAAATGACGCCACTGTCGCCACTAGGACAAAAATAAACCAAACGGGCATTTCCCGCACCGCGTTCGTCAGGGGCGGCATATACTCAACGACTTTTTCATTACCGGCTTTGTCCACGGCCTTGACCTTGATTAAGCTGGAAAGCGTCTGGTCGTGCAATAAATAAGGCGGAACGATGATTTTCCAAGCGGGCGCCGGGAGCCAGCGCACGCGCAATGTTTCCCACCAGCGCACCAGCCGGCCGGCCGACGGCGCGTTTGGTTTGGTTTCCAAAATTTCATAATGATCCAGACCGGACTGCTTATCGGTCGTGGTGAAAAAAACATAATATTGCCCGGAAAACATGGCCGGATCCTGCCTTAATTCAATCACGAATGGTTCGGGCGGAAGCCGGTCAGCAACCAGTTGCGTCTGCCATTCCTGTCTGGGCGCGCCGGCCGTCGGCGGCGTCAAACGGAAAGACGCTTCTTTTTTTAGCAAAACATCTTCACTGCCCAAACCGTCATTCAAAAGCACCCTGGTCGGATCCGTGAAGGATAATCCGGCTGGCTGTCCGGAAAAAGAACCGGCGACGTTCTCCGGAACGCGGAAAACCAGAGTGGCGGCCACGTCACTCGGACCGATATCGCCCGGCACCCGGCCGCAATAGCCGCCGGGCAAGCCGCCGGCGAAATAGATCCGCCCATCGCGGTTGGCGGCCGCGAGCTCTTCCCCGGACGGCCGCGCCACCCAGAGGGACAGGAAAGAGCCGCCCGTGCTGAAATCAACCAAATTGAGATATTGGTGATCAAATTTGATGCTGGCTTCCACCGTATTGACGCATTGCTCGCCGATTTCCAGCCTGACATCAACCAGGAATTCGTCGCCGCCGTGGTATTCGCCTCCGTCCGGCGCGAAAGAAAGCACAGAGGCAGTAAGCGGTCCAGCCGGCCAGCCTAACGCCAAAAAAAGCAGTACCAAAGAAAACCATGTATTTTTTGATCCGAATAACGGCATAAAATTAGCCTGAATAATTTTTTTTATAAAATCCATAAATTTTTCAACCAAGGACCGAATTTAGACGAAATGAAAAAGCCTGACCGGTCAACCGGTCCAATGGTACATCATGATACTGAAGTCTACCAGATCCACCTTGCCATTGTGGTCCTGGTCGGCACAGGTATTTTTCGTCCCCCACCAATAAAGCAAGATGGAAAAATCCGTGATATTGACGCGCTTGTCGCCGTTCAAGTCCGCGCCCGGGCAAGTGCCTTCGCTGATCTCCCGGCCGACATAAAAGCTTACCGACCGGCTGAAGCCGCTCTTGATGACATTGCCGCTGACTTCCATCTGAAAAAGGGCTTTGGCGGTGTGATAATCCTCTTCCAGGGCCGAAGTGTCAAAAACCAGCTGCCAATCGCCGCTCTCCTGGCTTGCGGTTTTTTCCACGAATTCCTGCTCGGAATTAACATGCACGAAGACTGAGGTTTCCGGAACAGTTTGGCCGTAAATCGTGATGGGCACGCCTTTATCAACGGATTTTCTGTCGGTATTGATGCTCGGGGAAAGATAGACGCCCGTAATGGTCGTCACCGCGCCGGACACGATGCGCAAGGTGATGGTCAGAAGAGTGGATTTGATCTCGTCTTTATCCGCCGACCAAAAGCTTAGGCTGGCCACGCCCGCTGGCACATCGCTGGTTTCAAAATAAAAATTGGCTTTCGCGTCCGCTTCGGACAAGCCGATCACTTTGCCATCCAAAAGTATGTGCACCTCGGCATGCGGATAAGATTTGCCGGAAATAATGACTTTGGTTTGGCGCGGACTGTCTTCACCGGGCGAAAAACCGGTCGGCGTGCCAGGCGAACCGCCGCCGCCGCCGCTGCTCGGACTGCCAGCCCCGGGCTGAGCCTGGCTTTCGCACTGCGCAAGACTGATAAAACACTGGTTGGTACAAAGCAAATTGCCGCTGATCAAGCCGAAACTTTCGCAGGTTTGTCCGCCGAAATCATTGGCATCGCATTGTTCTTCGTTCTCTCTATAAAAATTGCCGCAAGAATAACAAGAACTCGTGGCATAGTTCGCGCAATCACTGGCGCACAACAAAGTACCGGACAGGAAAGGATCGCCGAAGATATCAGCAAAATCCTGACAAACGCCGCCGGCCAGATCGGGCGGAACATCGGGCGGCAAGCCGGGGTCGCAAATCTCGGGATTTTCCGCTAAGCCATCGCCACAAGCCAACTGGACATTTACCGAGGTGGGCAGATATTCCACCTCCAAGGACCGAACCGGCCCGGGAAAAATGGAAAAAACAATAAAAACTACGGCTGAAAGCAATAATAAATCGGCCAGCGGGTATTTTTTTCCGAACTGCATTATGGACATATAAGCAATCAGCAAGCATTTTTTTATTGGTCGTATTTTTCCGTTTTCTTGCGCAACCAGCGGAAAAATTTCACTTTAAGGAAACGGCCGGCTTGGAATGTCTTTTTCCCGATAAAAAGCAGAGGCCAAAAGAGCCAAAAAAGCATGGTGAAGACAGCGCGCCAAGCCCGCAGTTTAATCAGCAAAAGGATAAGCAAGAGAATAACAAAACAAAAAGCGGCTAACATCACCCACGGCCATGGACCCAGAGCCGGCGGTCCGCCGGCCAGCTCGCCCTTGGCCGCGATGGTAAAGGCGATCTCATTGGTATAAAGAATGTCTTGTTCTTTGTAAACTTTGATTTTCCCCCAATACTGCCCTTTGCCTAATTTGGTCGGAAAACTGGCGATCACATCGCTGGTTTCATAGGGTTTGACTTTTTTAAAGCTGGTGTCAAAACCGGTTTCCAGCAGTTTTTTCTGGCTCACATCAAAAATATCCAGCTGGACGCGTGAAGGCGCTATAGCCACATTGCCCGTATTCTCAATGCGGATGGCGGCGCGGACGCGGTAGAAAAAATAAGAAAAAACCGGCCATTTCCAGGGCGCGCCGAATTCTTCAAAATCCGATATTTTTACCTGACGGACATTGAAATCCGGGAATGTTTCCCTGGTCAAAGTCAAATCAATGTCCAGCCTGGCGCCCAAAACCACGGCCACGCCGCTGGTTTCACCATCTTTGGATGAGATGCGGATGTTGATATGGCCGCGATAATTACCCAAGGCCGCTCCTTTGGGCGCGTCCACGATGACCTTCATCGGCACCTGGAGCTTGTCTTTGGGCAGGGTGAATGATGTCCCCTGTTCCAGGGTAATCCAGTCTTCAATCTCCGGAGCATTGACCGTGATGCTCGCCAGCAAATCATTTTCCGCCAATGACCGAAGCAAAGTGACAATTTGTTCATAACGAGTGCCGGGGATTAAACGGTCAGACTTGACATAGGGCGGAGAAATGCCAAAACCAGCCTGCGCCGGCCTGATTAAAACCGTAAAAGCCAGGAGAGTAAAAAATAATGAAGTAAAAAAAGTTTTTTTGCCTATAAAAATAGACACAATCTTAAAATTAGCAAAATAATTTTTCCAAACTTATTTTTAGATAATAATTGGACTTATGTATTTAACTTATGAATTTTATATTTAAATATTAAATAAAAAAAATTCTTTCCTGTGGATAACTTAAATTAAATTATTTAACTATAATATACTATAATAATTAGATAATTTCAAGCAAATATAATTATAGTTAAATAACCCCAAAATAAATAGCCCCGACCTCAGTGGTGTCGGGGCTATATTTAAAGAAAGCGAATTTTACCAACCAGATCCGTCCAAACGGACCGCAATCGTGTTTGATCCGTAATAATCGCCGGAAGGCGTGCCACCCGGGATGCCGATGCCCCAATAAATATCATCCTCAACATCGGTAGCGCCGGTGACCGGTTTCGGCGCGGTAATATCAACTTCCTGAGTGGTAGTGGAATAAAGGTAATAACTGGCCAAGGGGTAGGTGAACGGATCCAAGCCGTAAACCTGATTGAAAACATCAAGGGTGCCGGCGCCGCCGTCCCGCAGCATATTGACTCCGCTGACATCCACGTTAATCGGAGAATTACCGTAATTTTCCACGGTGGTCGTGCCGTTCTGGTCCTGGCTGTTCTGGGCGCCTTTGATCGCGCCGTAAGCGATTTCCGGTTCCTGCACATCCAGGCCGCTATTCGTGGCAACATCCACGCCCGCGCTGGATACGGAAGTGGTGCTGTGCAAAAGCTCATCGGCCGCGGACGCGGCCCCGAACCAGGCGGTGACGGCCTGGTTGCTTAAAGCATCCGTGGGCTGGGCGTGGAATGCGATCGTAGTCGTGCAGGTGTAATCGGCGGTCGCGTCCGTCGCGTCAGCGCAAGTCCCGGAAACATACGCGCAACTCGTGGACAGGATCTGATAGCAATCATCGTCATCGGCTGTGCAATTGAAGCCGTTCGTAGCGCTTTCCCAATAAATCGTGCCAGTCGCGGATACGATATCCAGACAGCTGTTATAATCTGACACTTGAAAAGTTGAAGAAGCTTCGTATTCAGGCGCGTACTTCAGATTGGGCTGGATGTTGATGCTGTTATTCAAGATGATATTCGTGACAAAAGGCGCGACATTAATGACCGTATAAGTACCGGTCTGGGGATTGCCGGCCGAAGGCATATTATGCCAGTCCATCACGAACGCGTAATAATTATAAGTGTCGTCCACCGCGACCGTGGTTGTGCTGAAACTGCAGGACGGATCAACCGGCGCCGTGGAAGTGCCATGGCAAAGTTCAATGGCGCAGCCGGTGGAAGTGGCCCAGCTGTTCGTCAGGCAGACATAAAGATGCTGTTCGTCATTCCCACCTTGGATGTCATAATCGGTCGTGGAAGCGACAACCGTGAAAGTCCCGCCGGGCGCCTGGCTATCAACGGTCGTATTCACGTCGTCAAAAAGCGGAGCGTGGTTGATGAAAAAGGGCGAGCCGCTGTCCCCTGACCCTTGGTTAGCCGGCGAGCAATCCGCTTCGCTGGCATGGTTATCGCAGATGAATCCATACCAGTCGCGGCTTTCCGCCGGCGGATCGGTTACGGTGTGGTAGCACACCGCTTCCACCGTATCGCCGGTCAAGTCGGAAACGCAAAGCTGGACCCCGCCGCAAGATGGAGCCACGCCCAGCGGACCAGGGGTTACGTCATTGGTCGTACAAACGATTAAATAGTAATTGTTATTTTCCGGATCGTTGCCGGTCGCCCGGAAGCCGATCTGGTCGCCCAGATTGATCGGGCTGGTGGATGTGGAAACGGGATCTTCCGCCGGTCCATTGGTGATTTCCGGCGGCGCGTTCTGCACTGTTACGGAAGTCGTGGCCAAATCTGCCTGGGCTTGGTTCAAAGGCAAATTTAAACCGCCTTCCTGAACCGTGGTCTTTACTAATTTTTGAAAATCCAAATTAAAAGAAAGGCCGACAGCCAAAGAGCTGACAAGCGTGATGATTGTCAGCCACGGCAAAGACCTTTTCAATTTTTTCTTGATTATTTTGCTCATGGGGATTATCTAAATATTTATTTATTTGGTTTTTTTCTGGAAATTTTATCCACAGTATATATTCTATTATACCACAATGTTATACACACTGCAAAATATTTGATTTATATTTTTTTTATTGTAATATTAAATAATACTAACTATAACGGATGGCATCCAAAGGATTCAGGGACGCGGCCCGTTTGGAAGGAAAAAGCCCGGTTAAACCGCCCAGTATGCCGGAAAAAACCGCGATAAAGATAAGGAAAAACAAAGGGAACTTGAAAAGCGCGATGGCCGTCCCGCCCATCCGCAAAGCGACCATATTCAAAGAAAAATTTATCAGCAAGCCGGAACCGACGCCGATGGCGATGCCGGACAAGCCGCCCAAAAAACCCATCAGGACCGATTCCGTCAAAAACATCACCTTGATGTCAAACGGCGAACCGCCGATGGTGCGCATGATGCCGATTTCCTTGGTGCGCTCCAAAAGGGTGACAGTCATGGTATTGAACATGCCAATCGCCGAAACGATCAAAGCGATGCCGCCAAAAAGGGCCAGAACCACCTGCACGCCGCGAAAAATCTTATTGGCCTGATCAACGGTTTTGGACAAGGCCGTTACCACGAAACCCTTACCCAGGATAATCTCTTCCACTATATCTAAAAATTCCCGGGAAGCAACTTTAACTCTGACTTTGTCATAATAAGGAATGGCGAAATTAGCGGTGAATTCTGATAAAGGAATATAGGCGAAAATTGAAGCGTCATCCTCAATCACCCCTTTAATGCGATAAGTCTTGGGCAAGGGCAATTCCTGGATGTCTTCTGACCCGGACATGGGTATAAAAGCGGTGAATTTTACTGTCTGGCCAAGGATCTGTTCCGCTTCCAAGGAAAACAGTTTCAAGACCGCGGAAGAAACCACGACACTGTCATTTTCCTCGTCCGTAAAAAGTTCGCCGGCCAGCGGCACCACGCCGGCATAGCGGAAATATTTGGGTGAAGCTCCTTGCAGCATCAAGCTGGCATTCAAGTTGTCAAAGGTCACCTGAGCAGTAAATCCAACCATGGGCGCAACATCCACGACATTTTCAATCTTCCGGAAATTCTCCAACTCGGCGTCGTTGATCACCACCACCCGGGAAGGCGGGGTCATCACGTTCAGGGAAAGCATCGCCTCGCCGAACACGATCTTTTCCAGGAGAATGTTCTGCAGGCCATAGCCCAAGCCGACCAGAATGACCACGGCCGCGATGCCGACGCCGATGCCCAGGATGGTCAGCCAGGTCCGCATCGGCCGCGTCCGGAACATACGGGTCGCGAGTTTCAAAGTATCTTGTATTCTCATCATAATGATATTTTGCGCATCCTCTGGATATGCGAATTAAATATTAAAAAATTATCATCAGGTCGTTGAAATCATAATCAATGGCCATGCCCTTTGGTTTCAATGCCTTGGCAGATGATCTTTTCAAAATAATAAGTCAGCCGTTGAGCCGTTTTCTGCTCCAAACCGATACCGCCATTCGGCAAAGGCAGAGCGGCCAGCGCCGCGAATTCTTCCTGCCGGATCAAGCCGGAAACCCGCTGGTGAACAAGCTCTTTCAACCTTTTAGACTGGGTCGGATTAAGATTTCCGCCCGCTTCCACGGCCAAAAAACCCGAAATTTTCCTGACTAAATCGCCTTCCCGCTCAAAAAAATTATTCTGTTCCAAACGTCGCCGATAGCGCTGCACTTCCTCCGATTGCAACATGATTTTTTCCGTTTCCCGGACCGCTGTCCGAGCCGCGGACGGAGACAAGCCCACCCCGCCGTTTTTTTGCTCAGCCTGGAGAGACGCAAAAAACTGTTGCTTGTTGATTTTCCTTTCCAGGACCAGCTGGACGGAACGTTCCAGTTTCTGCACCTGCTCAATCGGCATTTCCTGAGTCAGATAATTGACCAGGCTCTTCACTTTCAGCTCAATCGGCGTGGAATAGGGATAAAGTTTGGATAAGGTATCAATTTCGGATACGATCATTTTCTGCCGGTCAATCTTGGCAATCTGCTTTTTTTCCGGATTAGACACCACTCTTTCCACACGGCCATCCTTCATATAAAAAACCCGATGGCAATATTTGAGCTGGGCCGCGTTATGGGTGATCATAATGACGGTTTTTTTGTCTTTCTGGTTGATCTCTTCCAGGGCATCCATGACCTGTTTGGTGGAGATGCTGTCCAGGTTGCCAGTCGGCTCATCAGCCAGCAGGATATCCGGATTGTTGACCAGAGCGCGGGCCACGCTGACCCTCTGACTTTGGCCGCCGGACAGGTTATCCGGATATTTTTCCGCGTGTTGTTCAATACCGAAACGGCGCAACAAGGACAGGGCATGCTTTTTCCGCCACCCAGGCGCGGCACTGTGAAAAATTAAAGGCAGGGCGATATTATCCAAAACAGAAATGGAATTGATCAAATAAAAAGCCTGATAAATGATGCCGATGGTGGATGTCTGGAATTTCACCATTTTTTCCGGGGAAAAAGAATATGGATTCTCGCCCTTGACCAGCAATTGTCCGGCCGAAGGCGCCAAAATGCCGAGAATAGAATAAAACAGAGTTGATTTGCCGCAACCGGAAGGGCCGAAAAACGCGACATATTCTTCCGGGTAAATTTCCATGCTAACGTTAAAAGTCGCCTTATATTCGTTTTCTTTCCCGATATTATAGGTGATATCCAAATTTTTTAGCTGGACGATTGGTTGGGGCATGGTTTAGTAGACTAGTTAATTGGTGAATTAGTTAATTAGGGGAAAGCCTTTTTTCCATTTTAACGTTTTATCAAAAGCCCTAATCCCTGATTAAAAATCACTAAAAATATTTCTTCCTTCTAACTTAATAATTGACAAACTTTTTTACTGGCAATAACTACAAACTTACTTTCCGAACTTCTTCACCCAGCCGAAAGTACTTTCAAAATTCTTGATGATAATATCAATGATGCTTTCTTCGCGGGTAGGCGTCAGTAAAGTGAAATCCTGAGAGCGCGCCTCGTTGCCGACTTCGTCCGCGCAGACCAGCCAAAATTTATAAACCGTGGCGGGCAGGAAGCTGGTGGCCACCTGCACGTGCTTGGTGGAATATTCCGATTCTTTGGGCAGGGACAAACCCTCGTCAACGACAATCAGGCCCTGATGGTAGAAAAACTGGCAAGCGGACAGCTCGTCCGTTTCCCAGCTCGCGATCGTCTGGATCTTATTTTCCGAACCTGGATACAGCGTTGATTCAGTATTGACTTTGGCAATCGCCGGCGGCAATTTGTCCTTGATGGTCAGGAAAGTCAAGGCCTCGCTCTGGGACTTTTCCCCTTCTTCGCTCTCTACCCGGATCACAACCGAATAATAAGTATCATAAATCAGATTGGTCAGGCGGACAGAATGGACGGTGATAAAGCTGGTGTTCCCTTCCAGCTTTGCCCGGCCGCTTTCCATATTCACATATTCCAAAATTGACGAACAAGGCACGTTCGTGACAAAACTGATCGTGGCCGCTTCTTCTTCAATCTTGGTGATGCTGATGTTGTAGATTTCCGGCTGGACGGATTTGGTCCGGAAAGTCTTATCGCGGCTCCGGCCGGTCAGACCGAGGACGGACTGCGAGGAAACTTGGAAATGGTAGGTCGTGGCCGGCCGCAGATTCTTGATCAGCACCTCGTGCGCCAAAGAATAGATGTCCGGCTCGCCGATTTTCCAATCATAAGGATTCTCGCGGTCCGGCCGGTAGTCAGCTTCGCTGGCGATCGCCACGATGGAATTGCCTTCCTTGTCCGTTTCCCAACTGATCCGCGCCCAATCCACGCCGACTTCCACTTCCGCCAAATCCAAAATGATGGTCGGCGGCTCAATGTTCGCTTCCGCGGTTTCCCGGATTTCCGCCTGCAAAACGACCAAGCTCTGCTCAGTGGTGATTTTCTGGAGAATCTCCTTGGTCTCTTCCACGATCGTCTGGCCTTCGCCCTTTTTGCCTTCCCCGCTCACCCCTTCGCTGCCCGCGCCCTTTTTCTGCTCCTCCTCTCCTGCAGTGGTAAATATGTAATCGCTGGATATGCCCTGGTTGCCGGCGGCATCCGAAGAAATCACGCGGAAATAATAAGTCGTAGCCGGCAATAGTTCATCCAAGAGAATCTCATGGCTGGTTTTATCAAAACGGGGATCGCGACTGACGCCATAGCGCTTATCCAGGCCGAAATTGACCAGCGAATCGGACTGCTCGTCCGTCTGCCAAGTGATCAGGGTGGAAGTGGCGGTCGTTTGCCCGATTTTTATATCCGAGATCGCGGGCGGCGTCTTATCCTCTTCTGTCTCTTCCGCGGCCGCGGGCCGGAACAGAGCAGACATTTTTTGCGCGAAATACAAGCCGATGCCCAGGCAAAAAAATATCATAAACAGTAAAACCACCAGATTGACCAATAAAAAATTTTTTTTCATATGAAAACCTCTGACTTTCGGCGTCTTTGCTGAGCCAGAAAAACCAAAGTTTATCTGCTGGCTATAATATAACACATTTCTTGACGGCTTGTCTAAAAAAATGGCCAAAAACGGCCGAGCCGTCAATCGCGATCAAAAAAACCCAGGAAAATTATATTTATTTTCTCTTTGGCCGCCAGAAAATCCGGGCCGTCCAGGCTTTTATCCATCTGTCCGATCGCCGCTTCCAAATCCGCCAGCGTTCGCTCATATTGCGCGCCCAGAGGGAATTGTTTTAGGGCGGTAAAACGGAATTTAATCTCTTCCCAGTACGGCGCAATATCATTTTTGGAGGAAAGGGCGATGATCGGCTGGTAAGCGCGATAGAAATCCAGCCAAGCCGCGCTGGGATCCGCCTGGCGCTTATCCGCCAATATTTCCGCGGCCAGGGATAAAGCCTGGTTGATTTGGTCCGCGGCCCGGGCATAATTTTTTTCCTGGGCCTGACGGTCGGCTTCGGCCAGCCAAGAATCCAGCCTGGACATTTTGTCCGGCCATTTGTTGGTGATGGCCGATGGCGCCGGCGCCGCGGACCGGAAAGACGGGGTAACCGACTGCCAAAAACCGTTAACATCCGTAAGGCGCGCGGCAAAATCTTCCCACTGGCTGTTTTGGTATGAAACCAGGGATCCGGCCAAGAGCCGGGACAGATTTTGCAAAACAAGCAATGGCTCCGGGCCGGGTAAGACTTCCGGCCCGGCCGGTTTGTTAAGGAATAGGAAAGAAACCATGGCCGCTGACACTAAAGCCGTGAAAATAATCGCACGTGTTGTTTTTTTATCCAGCCAACGCATAGTTATAAATTCCAGCCAGCGGGATCCAGCCAAACCGTGAAAAT
>PCSD01000025.1:15843-22314 GCA_002771615.1 Candidatus Falkowbacteria bacterium CG23_combo_of_CG06-09_8_20_14_all_49_15 | reverse complement strand
GGCGGAATGCCGATTCCCCAATAAATTTCATCCATTACGTCCGTGCTCGTGCTGATCGGACGCGGCGCGGCCAGGTCGACATACTGGTCCGAATCCGCGAGCATCTTTATGCCGAGCTCGTAATTGAAATTGGTCTGGTCCCACTTGATCTGGTCAACTGTGATATAACCGCCGTAATTTTCGCCGGACAAATCAAGGCCCCGGATATACGTGTCAATCGGGGAATTGCCGGCGTTGACAATGGTGGAAGTGGAATTCTGGTTGCCGGTATTATTGCCGGCGAAAATGCTGTCACCGAAATCGATCGTGTCTTCCTGCAGGCTTAAGGCGATGCTGACATTGAATTCCACTTCGTTGGAAGTCGTGGATTGGTAATTGGCGCCGTCAAAAACCTGCAAGTAAGAAGTCCATTTGTATGCCGACCAGGGATTGCCCGAGGAGGCGGCGGTCGGTTTGGCAAAATACTGGATTTCGGCCGTGCAGGTGAAAGTGGCAATGAGGTCATCCGCGCCGTCGCAATCCGACTTGACGCAGTCAACGGCATTAATTTGATAGCATTCATTCGCATCCTGAACGCAGCTGGAGCTGGTGGCGGTGATATAAACGGCCGCGATGGCCGATTGCAAGGTGTGGCAGCCGTTCAAATCCGATACGCTCGTGTTGATCGTCTGGACACTGGTGGTCAAGGGCCGGATATTCAGAGTCAAATGATTGCCATTATTCAGGCTCAAAGCGCCCAGGACCGGCATCGTGTTGTTGACGGTGTAAGTGCCGGCGCGGGAAGCGGGCGCAGCGGCCAGGCCGTGGCTGTCAAAGACAAAGGCGTAATAATCATAAGTGCCGGGCAGGGCCGGCGAAGAGGTGGCGAAGGAACAGGCGGCGTTGGGCGAAGTGGTGCTCATTTCCGAACATAAAGTTTCGTCCGCGCAACCGGCGGCGTAACTGATGATGCTGTTGGTCGTGCAGACGAACAGACGCAAGGTATCCGCGCCGCCCTCGGTGTCATTGTCCGTCACCGCGGCGCTAATCAGAAAATTCTCATCCGGATCCTGATTGTCAACCGTGGTCGTGACGGCCGTGAATTGCGGACGGCGATTGACGACAAAAGGCGAATCATAGGCCGGATCGCCCGCCCCTTGAGAAACGGCCGAACATTTGGCCTGGCCATAACCGAGCACTTTATCGCAGACATAAGCATACCAAGCATTGACCTCGGCTGACGCGTTAGTCGTGGTGGCGCAAGACGCTTCCGCGCCGCTTGTTTGCGCGCCGGAAACGCACCAGGCCCCGCCGGTACAGGTGGGCGGCGCGTCAATGCCGACGGCGATGCCGGCCGATTTACAGATGGCTAAATAATACTGATGGTTTTCGCTGTCACTGGCCGTGGCCTTGAACGTTACATCTGCGCCCTCTTCAGTCGGCGAAGTGGAGGCGGAAGCGCCGCTGTCATCGTTGTCGGTCGGACCGTTTGTGAAGCCGGGTGCCTGATTGGTGCTGCCGGACAAGGTGACCAAGGGAAAAACATCGTAATCATCCAAGGCCAGACCGCCATTCGTAACTCGGAAACAATAAGTTTGCGCGTCATCAGCGTCGTCAGTGACCGTAAAGACATATTCCACTTCCGTATAGCGGCCTTCATTCAGCGTCAGGTTGGCGCTGGCGTTGGAAGGGTCTTCGACCATGTCGCCGGTAATGAATGCGTAACCCTCGCTATTGTCTAATTGGGCGGTCGTCGTGCTGGCATCAGCGAAATAAGCGCTGTCAGCCATCTCAAAATGCTCGCCCGCGGAGGCGGTCACCGGCATGGCCAGCCAGCCGCCCGGATCCGTGGCGCAACCCAGGCTGGAAGAAGCATATTCCAGGCGGAAATTATAATTACTGGCCGCGCCACCGCCAGTATTGGCGATTTCCAGACGCAGGCGCGTCGTGCTGCCCCGCCCGATTTCCGGACCACTGGTCGGACTGCCATTATCTTCGTCTTCAAGCCAAGACGCGCTGTCTTTATCGCCGTCATCAGCGCGCCAGCGGTAATGGATTTGCGCGGTGGCCGGGACGGGCGGCGCGAAATTCAGATCGTAGTAATCCGTTTGCAGGTTTTCGCTGCCGCTGGCCTGATAGACCCGCCAATACATCCAGCCGTCGGCATCGTAATAATCAGCGAGTGACGAATTCACGCCGCCGGCCAGAGTGAAATCCGTGTTGGTCGCGGCGGCGCTGTCCGTCGCAATGGTTATCCAGATATTCACTGAGCCGAAACGGAAAATTTGCAAATAGACATTATTATACAGAGAACTGGCCGATGATCGTCCGCGCCAGGTGCTGGAAGCGGCATCCGTATTATTGCTGTGCTTAGTCGCGAAAAACCAGATCGGAATATTACTGGTGGAGGTGGCTTGATCCCGATCGCCGTCCAGATCGGAAACCCTGCCATAACCGGCCGGATCCAGGAAATAGGCCAGATCGGCCGTATTGGCCGGCGCGGAGGCGTAAAAACCTTTGCTGTAGCGGATTGTGCTGTCCGCCACTGTGCTCAAAGACGGATATTTCGCGTACGCCCCCAGTTCGCGTCCGCCGGTCTGGTCATAAAGGCGGAAACGATAAGTTTTTGAAGTGGTGGCGCGGCTGGTTTCCACCATGAAGACCAGCTCAGTGTATTCGTTGCTGTACAAAGTGATGGCGCCGGTCTGATTGGTGTTTTCGTGCCAGCTGCCGTTACGCCACACTTTCGCGTTGGCCTCGGCTTTGGCCGGTGAAAAAACCGTGTCATTATTAGTGCCCGCCAGGCCCAGGGCATAGCTGATCGCGGTGCCGGTACCGACATCGGCCCAGGCGCCGGCGTCCGTCACATTCTGGAATTGCAGCTTGTACACATTGTTCGCCAGCGTATCGCCGCCGTTGTTCTCAATCTGGATGCGGACGGCCAGCCGTTCGCCGATCTCCACGTTTTCCAGGGTGGTGGAAGCGTCTTCCGGAAAAGTGTTGGAATTGACATTCAGGCCGTTGTCGTTCTCAAAACGGAAAGACGATTGGCTGATGAACGGCAGGGCGCTCGTGGTCGTGCTCACTTCCGGCGTGGCGCTGGCCTTATTACCGGCCTTATCATAGGCCCAGATATTAAAAACATAATCCGTTGACGAAGATAAGCCGGTGACGATCGTGCTGGCCGTGCCGTTGTAATCGCGAGCGGCCAGATCCGGGTCGTTCGCCTGGGTCCAAGGCGTGTCCGTTTCCGCCGCGCCGGCCGTCCCCTCTTTATAGAATATCTTGTATTCCGAAAAGCTGATGAGCGGCTCATTCGTGGCCGCGCCAAAAACCAGGGTGACAGTGGCGCTGGTCCTGGAGCTGACGGTCAAATTACCGGGCGGCGAAGGCGCTTCCGTGTCCACATAAAAATTCGGCGTCGTGGCATTGAACGCCTGCCAGGCCGAGCAGGCGTTCTGGTCATCGCAGGCGATCACCTGCCATTTGTAGCCGATCGTGGAAGAGGCCAGGCCGCTCACGGTGCCGGTCGCGGCAAAAGCCGTCGCGCTGAAGTCGCCCCGCGTGCTGGAAGCGACGGCCCAGATCTTGCTCAAGCAGTCTCCCCAGGCCGTACTGGACACGCAGGCATTGAAAGACGATTCGTCCGTGCTGGCCGTGAATGCTTCATTATTGGCCAGGAGCTGGAGGTAAATCGTAATCACATCGTAAGTATCCGGATCAAAGGCGCGGGCGCTGAACTTGACGCTTGCTTCATTGGTCCAGCCGCTGTTCAAGATCGCCGTGGCCCCGTCATTTTTATATTGGCCGAGATTGGCCGGCAGATTGGGTCCGGAATTGAATTTCGCGTAACCAAAAGCCGTGTTTTCAAAATCCGCGTCCGCCGGTCCGGCCGCGCTCGCCAGTTCGGTCCAGGCCTGGTTGCCGGCGTTGTAAAATTGGTTGTTGCCCGGATCCCAAAAAACGACGGAATAATCGACATCGTCGTTCTGGAAGACGGCCAGCAATTCATCCTCGTTCGGATCGTCATAGAGGCGGGCGCGCGGATAGATGTTGGCGCCGGCCCCGGTCACCGAGCTGGTCGCACTGACGGAATTGGCGCTCGTATTAATGACAGCGTAGAAAGGCGGGAGATTGGTGTTGTAATCGCCCACCACCACGCCTTGGCCGGATTTGAAAAAAGACAAGGCAAAAGGTTTCTGGGCGCGATTGGCCTGGCTGTACAAATTGGCGCTGGAGATATTATCGCCGCCGGACACCGTTGACCAAGAAATGGTGGGGTTAGAGCCGTTCACGCGGTAAATATTCAATTCTCCCCCGCTGTCGCGGCCGGCGAAATAGGCCAGGCCGGTGCTGCCCGGATCAGCCGCAAATTCGCCATGGACGAAATCAGCCCCCCAGTCATTGGGCGGCGTCGCCGGGCTGGCCACCACTCCGCCGTAGTTGATGCTGCCGGCGGCCGCGGTAAAATATTGCCCCAAAGCGTAATTATTGTCCGCGCTGTCGGAAAAATAAAGCACGCCCCGCCCGTTATTGCTCGGGTCAAAATACGCGCCGCCGGTGAAATTATTGATATCGTCTTCTTCGTCGGACAGTTCGGTCCAAGCCGACCAGGCGCTCGCGCTGTTATCATAGGCCGAAGCGCCGTAATAATACATCGCGCCCACATCCGCGTCGTCGTCAAAACTGAGGAAAAGATAGTTGTCCGTGCCTGGCCGGCGGACCAGCTCGCAACCGTTCATCACGGCCATTTTGCCGGAGTCGCCTGTGCCGGGAATCACGCCCTCGCTTGTCCAGCCCGCCAGCGCGTCCCAGGAGAAAGCGATCGCCCCATTGCTCGCGTTATTATTGCGCGCAATCAGGAATTCGCCGCCGCTCAACGGCGCCAGACACGCGGTCAAAAGATCGTTGTGGGTCGCGCTGGCCCAAGCGGAGCCAAGCTCCGAGACATTAACAAAATCATCGGCCGCGAAACGATAGACCGCGCCCCACCATTTCTGGTTCGTGCCGTCCCAAGTCTTGAAGGCCAGGCCGATCTTCGCGCCGGTATCGCTGCGCAGGGCGCGGACTTGCCGGATGTTTTCGCCCCCGCCGGTCAAATTACCGCTGGATTGCTCCGCTTCCCAACTCGTGCCGTTCCAGAGGCGATAGTAAATAGCGCGATCGTTTTTCAGATAGAACAGAGCGCCGGGCGTGGAAATCGCTTCATTGGTCTGGACTATCGTGGGCGTGGAGCTGGTTTTATGCCCAACGATGTCATAGGCCCAAATATTGAAATAATAAATCGTATCCGGACTGAGATCGGAAATGGTGATGCTGGACTGGCCCAGATAATTCTTACTCCCCAAGCTGGCGGCCGTGGAAGAACTGATGAGATTGTTTCCTTCCGTAACCGGCGAGCTGGTGCCGTAATAAATTTTATACTCGGTGAAATTGTCCTCGTCTGTCGCGGCGCCAAAAGCCAACGTGATGGTATTGGAAGTCTTGCTGTTTTCCACCAACTGGCCGGGCGCGGACGGCACGGTCGTATCCACCTGCAAATTCGGCGCGGACACATTGAACTTGTCCCAGCCGGTGCAATCGCCATCATCGTCGCAAGCCATGGCCTGCCATTTGTAGCCGGAACTGTAATCCGGATTATCCGGCAAAGACACGGCCAAAACCGATTCGTAATATGAGGTGACGGTTGATTCGGAGCTGATGGACAGGAAGCCATTGACATCCCGCTGATTGTTGAAGCCGGCCTCAATCCAGCCGCCCGATCGGGCGATTTTGGAAACGCGCCATTCGTCAAACAAGCCGTCAAAAAATTCGCCCAATTTCAAAACCTCGTTATTGGCGCTGATCGCGCTGGAATAATCGGCCGCAGTGCGCAAGGTCCCGTCCACATAGAATTTTAATTCGGTGGTGCCGCCGGCATTCCGGTCGTAGGAAAGGGCCACGTGGTGCCAGCCGCCGGCCAAGGTGCTGGTGGCGGTGCTGGAAGCGATTGCGCCGGTCAAAATATTCTCATTATTCAAAGTAATTTGATACGCCGAGCCCTTGCCGGCCAAAACGATTGCCGGCGTATAGGACATCACGGCCAAACCGGCATTGCCGCTGCCGCCGGCAGTCAGATATGTGCCGCCATCGCCGCCCAAGCCGGCGGCGCCGGCATAATCGCTGTCGCCCGTATTGCCGGCTGTTTTCCCGGATCCGGCCACAGTGGAGGTGGAAACGCCGCTCAGATAGCTTGAACCGCCGCCGCCGCCCGCGCCGGCGCTGTTCGCCGCGCCAGACTCGCCGCCGCCGCCGCCGCCGTAATAGCCGGATCCGCCACCGCCGCCGCCCGCGTAATTATTCGCGATACTGCCCAAACCGCCAGCGCCGCCGCCGCCGCTTCCGCCCGCGCCGCCGCCGCCGTCAGCGCCCGGCGCGTTGCGGCCCGCGGCGCCGCCACCGCCGGCCAAAGAAGCGCCGGCTTGCGCGTCATTCGTGCCCGTGCCGGCCGCG
>PCSD01000025.1:0-15795 GCA_002771615.1 Candidatus Falkowbacteria bacterium CG23_combo_of_CG06-09_8_20_14_all_49_15 | reverse complement strand
TTCCGTCCGGCCGCCGCCGCCACCGCCGCTGGACGCGTCCGCGATATACGCGCCGCCCGCGCCGCCGCCGCCGACCAGAACCGACAAAGCTTCACCCGGATTGACGGTCAATTGCGACTGGGCGAATCCGCCGCCGCCGCCCGCGCCGCCCGGATTGCGCGTCTGAACCGAACCGCCGTTCGCGCCGCCGCCGCCGCCCGCGCCGCCGCCCCACAGCTTGACGGTCAGGCTGGTAACGCCGATCGGGACATAGATCGTTTCCGCTCCGGCCGAGGAATCGGACAATTTCCGGGCCGCGGGCACAGTGCCGATCTCCCCGTTAATCCAGAACTCCAAAGTCAGGGCGTCGGCCAAGTCAAGGCTGGCATCATCGCCGACACTGATATAATCGTCAAGGCCGTCAAAATCCTGGCCGATGAAAATCTGGGTGGAAAATTCGTTGTTGCCGAACTGGCTGGCTTGGTTGCCATTGGCGCTTGAATCATGATGGGCGGCGGCCAGGCTGGCTTCATCTGTCACGGTTTCGGCAAGATGCCAGACACCGGCAAAATCATCGTCCCAAACGCCGGTCGTGGTAGCCGGATCCGTGTTGGCGCCGGTATTGCCGTAATACATGTATAGGATCGTATCAACCGTGGCGGAAAGGTCGGTTTTTATCCAAACGGCCAGCTCGCCGGTACTGTGGTTATAATATTCCCGCTCATACGGCAGGGTGGTCGTTCCGGATGCGTCAGTAAAGATGATGTCAAAGCCGTCGTCCCGGGCGACTGAGGCCAAATCGCTGTCCGTGGTCGTGGCCAACAGGGAGAAGCCGTTCAGGTTGGACGGCACCAGCGCGCTGGACACCGTGATCTGCTTGCGGAAAAACCAATTGGAATCATACCAATCAGCCGGCAAAACAGAAGAGGTGGTGGCAATCGCCCAGACACCGTTCGGGCAGGACAAGAAGGCCGTGCCATCAGCGCAGGGGTTGGACGGCGGCGTGGTGATGGTGGTGAAAGTGCCGGTCGCGGTCAGCAAGTGGTAATAGAAAGTGATCAAGTCGCCGGCATCCTGATCATGGGCGGAAGCGCGCAGATAAATATTATTCAGATCAATCCAGCTGTTGTTTGGGATCGCGACCATCGTATCGGCGCGATATTGATTAACCGCGTCTATATTAGTTGGCGCGGCGTTAGTTTTGACCACCGCTTCCGCAGTCGCGCTGGCGCGGTTGCCGAAATTATCATAAGCCCAGATATTAAAAACATAAGTGGTGTTCGGGGTCAAGCCGGTAATCGTGGTCGTGGCGGCCGAGCCGAAATCTATCAAGCCGAGGCGGGGATCGCCCGGACTGGTAGAAGAGCTGAAATCGTAATCTTCTTCAGTCACGCCGGCCGTGCCTTCTTTATAAAATATCTTGTATTCCTTGAAATTCGTGTCAACGCTGGTCGTGCCCAGAGTGAAAGTGATGCTCGTGTAATCCTTTTCGTCCAGAACCAAGTATCCGGGCGCGCTGGGATTGACATTGTCCAAAGTTAGCACGCGCGTATTGGTCGCGGCCTGGTTGAACTGGCCGTCATTCACGACCAAACCGAGGCAATAATCCCCGTTCGCCGTTGCTTCGTCCGTCTTTGCGAACCAGTCAAAAAATACATAGTTCTGGCCGGGCGAAGTCAGTATCCAGCCGCTCGTGGTGCCGACCTGGAATTCGGAATCATTATCCACTTCCGGGTCGCCGTAAGTCGCGAAGGTGCTGGCATCGCTTTCATCCAAGGTCGGATCGCTGAATGCGCCGGAAAAATCGCAGTCCAAAGCGCCTTTCTGATAATACATGATTTTCGCCCGCAGAGTATCATTATTGTCCGGATCGTCCACCAGGATGGTCATATCCACCACGCCGGAGCCGTCTTTTCTTTGCTGGCTGGAAGACTGGATATAGCCATAAGGAGGATTGAATGAAGGGGTGGTTGAACCAACCGCTTCAAGCAAAGCGGCCGTCTTATTTCCGGCCTGGTCATAAGCCCAGATATTGAAGACATAACCCGTATCGGCCGCCAGATTATTGATCTTTGTGAACGTGGCGGTATTATAGAACTGGCTCAACAGATTTCCATCCGTATGCGCCTTGTCGCTTTCCGTGACGCCGCTCCAGCCGACTTTGTAATAGATTTTATAGGAGCTGAAATTGGCCTCGGTGGAAGAGGCGCCGAACTGCAGGGTGATGAAAGTGGGCGTGGAAGTGGCAAAGGTCAGATTGCCGGGCGGGTCCGGCGGAGTGATATCCACGCTCCAATTAGGCGTTAGAACGTTAAACTGGGACCAATTTGAACAAAGATTGCCATTATCGCAGGCCAGCGCCTGCCATTTATAGCCTTGGTAATCAGGCAGGCCGGCAATGGTCGTGGTGCCGAAAAAAGGATTGGCGCGGTAATCGCCGGCCGTGCTGGTCGCGGTCCAGACTTTGCTGCCGCAAAGATAATAGGCGGTGCCGGACGCGCACGGACTGGCCGGCGCAGTGGTGGCGGTCAGGAAGCTGGCCGAACTGGAGGCAATCTGAAAATACAGGGAAATTTGTTCGTTTAGATTCGGATCAAGCGCGGCCGCGGACAGCTTGATTGAGCTTTCATTCAGCCAGGACTGGTTGGCCAAAAGCGCGCCGCTCAAACGGTGCTGAGACAGGTTGGCCGGCGCCGATGGTGCGGTATTGGCCGGCGCCGTGGTCAGGCGGGGGAAGCTGTCGCTCAGATAATCGTAAAGCTCGGTGCCATCTGCCTGGATCAGGCGGAAGCAATAATCGGTCAGGGCGGAAGCGCCGTGGTTATAAAGGACCCAGTCCCATTCGCCGAAACTGTTCACGGTAATGGCTTGGGGGTTGCTCGCGGACGGATTGCTCTCTTCGTATGATTCGGGAAAATCCGATAAGGAGAGCAGATCGGCGGACAGCGCTGCGCCATCGGCCGGCGCCGGATTATTGTAGCCCCGCCAAGCGGTCGCGTCGGCCACGCCGCCAACATCGGTCCAGCCGCTGGCGGCTGGACAATCGCTCGCCGCCGCGAATTGCAGCTTGAAAGTCTTGGTAGAAGTGGCGAGGTCCGAACGGGTGACGCCGATGTTCAGGCGCAAGCGGACGATGTCGCCGAGGTTGACGCTGGTGATGGCGGTACTTTCTGCGGCTTTGGCCGCGCCCGGAGCGGTATTATCCGCGTTCGCGTACCAGCGCCAGTCGTTCTGGGTCAATTCCGGCGGCGGCGCGTCCCATTGGTAAGTATAGAGCCAGCTGGTGTTCATTTTCGCGCCCGCTGTCGCCGCGCTGGCATTGTCATTGGCCAAGCACGCGGAATAGGACTGCTTGTCCAGCGTGGTCATGGCCGCACTCACATCCCGATAGTATTCAATAAAGCTGTTGGCGCCGTCGGCGCGGGCGGAAAAATTCCCACTGGGCGAGCAAGATGGGGAGCTGGTCGCCAGATTGATGTCAGCGGTGAACCAAGCATTGGGCATGTCTCCGTCGCTGTCCGTGAAAAGGAAACTGCCCAACAGGCCGGCGCCGCGCAAGGTTTTGGCGCCCCGGATCTCCGAAAAAACCGCCTCAGCCGCTTCCACCGTGACAGCCTGCGCGTTCGCGTTGCCGCTGGACTGGCCGCCGGATAAATTCAGGGAGCTGAGATAACCGCTGGATTCGTCCGTATAGGAATACGTGATCATCAGCTCGGCCGACAAACCGCCGATATTCGCGGAGCTATTGGTCGTAAATAAAGTGATATTTTTCGGCGTAACGGCATTGGCCAGAGCCAGTTCGCTGTAATCCGCGCTGGGGACGACATGGATGAATTTAAAGGAAGGCTTAGCCAGTTCGTCGCCGACATTAAGATTATAGATATAATTTCCGGATTGCGCGTTGCCGCCCACCTTGGAAGCGGCGGTGATCGTGTAAGCCCCGCTCGTCGTATTGTTGCCGATGATGCGGAACCAGGCTTTCTTGACGGTCACCACGCCGCCGCCGCCGCCGTTTTCCGGGAAATAGACCGCGGCGGTAGCGCTGGCCGGGTTGACATCCTGCCCCGCGGTTAGAATGCCCAGGGGGAATGATACTGTCCGCGTTTTGGCCGCGGCGGATTTGAGCGCGGTATAAGTTTCCACCGCCTCGCCGCCCAAGAGATAATAATCCGCCGTGCCCGGGCTGGAAAGATACATTTCCAAGGTCTGGCCGGTATTCTCCGCGTAGCCGTTGATATTCGTGAAAAAAATCTGGGGCAGATTGCCCTGCTCTCCGCCGTTGGACGCTTCGTGGTAAAAAGTATCGCTGTTGACGTTATATGATTCAAGATTAACATTAATCGCCGCGTCGTTCGCGCCGTGGCCGTCATTCACGCCGCTCAGCTGGAACCATTGGGAAATTTTTTCAGTCTTCTCAGAAACGGCAAAATTGTAGGCGAAAAGCGGACAATTGGCTGAAGGCAGAGGCGAACGCGTGCAATCATCAGCTTGGCTCGCGCGCCGAGAACCGCTGTCCCCGCTCGCGCTTGATTCCAGCGGGTAATAGACGGTATTGGTGATATTCGCTGACTCGTCATCGTTATATACATAAGTCAGATAAAGAATAGCGCGCGCATTCGCGATGGAAGAAGTGGCGCTGCCGGTCTTTAAATTATAACCCAAGCGCGCCTCCAATTCGGCACCATCGCCCGCATAAGAAGAGAAGATATTTTCATCGCTCACATCAAAAACCAAGCGGATCTGGTTGCTTTCGGTTTCATTGTAAGCGAGGACCGTGTTGTCCGCGAGGGACACGCGGCCGGTTCCGCTCCAGGCGTCCGCCGAACAGGGCTCGGCGCAGGCATCAAAACCCAGTTCATAACCGGTATAATCGCTGGAATTATTGTGGTAGGCTTCAAATTGCGATTCAAACACGATGTAAGCATTGCGGATCTCCACTTCCTTTTCCGCCAGTTTAACCGAGAAAGCGGCAAAACTTTGATTGGTGTCGGAATCCTGGCCGGACAGGCCGTTGGAGCTGGAATAATTGCCAGCCAAAAAAGCCACGGTTTTGGCGCGCGCGTGCGGCGCGGCCGGCGTGGCCACGATGATCTCCTGAGCCGGCGTCTTGTTGCCGGCTAAATCAACCGCCCAAATATTGATGACATACTGCGTGTCTGATTCCAAATTCGCGATTGTCGTGGTGGCGGCGTTGTTATAATTTATATAAAGCAAATTACCATCTTCATGCTTATTATCGTTGGCGGTTACGCCGGACAAACCGGTTTTGTAGTAGATCTCATAAGCGGCAAAATTCGCTTCATCAGTCTCGTCGCTGAAATTCAGGGTAATGCTGGTAGCGGTCGTGGTGGACAGAGACAGATCGCCGGGCGCGGACGGCGAATTGGTATCAACTTTGAAATTCGGCCGTTGGCTATTAAATTCATCCCATAAAGAACAATCGCCCTCCGCGCGGCAGATCAGGACCTGCCATTTGTAGCCCAGACTGTCATCGGTTGACGAGCCGCGATCCGGCAAAGCCGTGATGTTGGCGATCGCTTCATAAGAAGCGGAGTTGACATCCTCCTCGGCCGCGAAGGTCAAAAAACTGTTAATATCTAATTGATTATTATATTCCGTCCTGATCCAGCCGGCCGTGCGGGAAACATTGGTCACGCGCAATTCATCCAGCTTGCCGGTCACTTCGTAATTAGTGCCCGCACCCATGATATTCAAAGCATTATTATTGTCCGCCGGCGCGGTTTGGGCGGTCGGACCGGCGTCTAAAACGCCATTGACATACATCCGGGAAGCGGCGCCGTCATAATCAAAATGGATATGGTACCACTGGCTGGCAGAAAAATTGGTCGCGGACACGAGCTGGCCGGCGCCGGTCACGCCGCCGCGGATCTGATTCGGGCTGGCATGCAATTCGCTCCACAGCGCGGTGCCGGCAAAATTGGATTTATCCGTAATCAAGGTGTTTTCCGTAAAAGCGGTAAAATTTATCCAATAAGACCAAGACCGGGCTTGGCCGGCGCCGGTCGTGCCATCCATTGACGCGCTGTCCGGAACCGACATACTGTCACTGACCCCGTCAAAATCAATGGCCTGGCCGATCTGGCCGCTCACCAAGTCCGCGCTGGTCATATTAGCGGACGGTGTGGCGTTATTATTATTGGCGGTGGAGTCGCGAACACTGCCGGCGGTGCCCGGACCGGGATCGTCTTTCAGATGGTTGACCAGGGCAAAAGCGCTCGGCCAGGTGCCGGTCCGGTTCTGCTGGTCCGCCACCAAGCCGCTGTTGCCATAATATAGGTAAATAACCTTGTTGCTGGTGGAAGAAATGTCCGTTTCCACCCAAATGACCAGCTCGCCGGTCGTGGGAGAATAGTATTCCCGCTCATAGTCCAGTTTGGTCAGATTGTCAGAATCAACCAACAGGATGTCGCCGCCCGTGGAAGAAGCGACATGGCCGCCGTTGCCGGTATCAGCTAATTGGCTGTCCGTGGTGGTGGCCAAAACCACAAAACCGCTCGTCGTGGTCGCGACTTGGCCGGCGTTGATGGTAATTTTTTTGCGATACTGCCAATCCGGATCAAACCAAGGCGTGGTGCTGGCGGAAACCGTCCAGATCTTGTCCGTACACGTCCCATAACTCTGGCCAGCCGGACAAGCGCCGCCCGATTCGGTCCGAGCCGTGGTGAAACTGCCTGATTCCGTAAGCAGTTCAAAATAATAATTAAAAGACGAAGTGGTCGCGCCAGTGAACAGGCTGGCCAGGGCCGACAAGTTGATCTGGCTCTCATTGGTCCAGCCCTGATTATTTACAGACGTAAACAGGTCGCTTTTATATTGCTGATGAGCCGCGGAATTTACCAAAGGTCCGGTTAAATTCGTTGTGCCGCTTAAAGCCAGAAAAGATGACGGCCAAACCGGCCCGGCCGCGAGCGAAATGTCGCGGTTGGAATCAACAATGGAAATTTCCAAAGTTTCGTTGTACGATGCGCTGCTCTTGATGTCCAGGACCACATAAACGCACATGGCCGAGGTGGTGCCGATCTGGACATTGCCGGAAAAAGTGGAGGTGCCGGTGCCGCCGTCAAAAGTGGAAGTCGCGCCAAAACGACTGTCAGTGAGACTCCAGCTCGCGCTCGCGCAATCATAAGGCGCGGAGTTATCCAGATCATAATACAAACGGACATTTTCCAGATCCGCCAGATCCACCGTGCCCGTGGCGGTGATGCTGATGCTGGTCACCGCGCTCGTGGCCACGCTGTCCAAAATGACAAACGCGCCGCCCAGATAATTGTCAGCGCTCGGGATTTCCAGGCTGGAAACCTGCGCGCCGTCCGCGCTGGCCGTGGCATTGGTCGTGAAGATGATCACGGCCCGGCCCGGATTGCCGTCCGCGCCGTCCGCGTTGTTGCCGCCGGCGCCGCCGGCGCCGGCCGCGCCCGCGTAATCGGCATCGCCGGTATTGGCGGCGGCGCCGGCCGCGCCCGCGCCCGTGCCGCCGTTGGTGCCCGTGCCCGTGCTCACATTGGCCAAGCCGTCGGTCTTGCCCGCGCCGCCGCCGCCGCCGCCCGCGCCTTCGGCATTGCCGGCTTCGCCGCCGCCGCCGCCGTATTGGCCGCCGCCGCCGCCGCCGCCGCCCGGATCATTACTGCCAGTCTGGCCGTCGCCGCCGTAACCGCCGCCGTATTGGCCGCCAATGCCTTCGGCCGAACCGCCGGTACCGGCATCATCGCCGTTACCGCCGCCGCCGCCTTGGTTGGCGGAACCGGCTTCGCCGTTCGTTTCATTGGAACAGCCGCTCCCGCCCGCGCCGCCGGCCCCAGTCGTGCCGCCATCGCCGTTATCGCCGATATTGCTGCCGCACGCCGCGTCCAAGCCGCGCGATCCGTTCGCGCCATCCGCGCCCGACCCGCCGCCGCCGCCGCCGCCGTCTTCGGCATTTCCGTCTGCCGCGCCGCCGCCGCCGCCGCCCGCGCCGGCCTGGATCAAAAATGTCCCGCCGCGCAAAATGGCCGTGTAACCGCCGCCGCCGCCGCCCTCACCGACATTGCCTTCATCATTGCCGCCTTGGCCGGCGCCGCCGACGCGGACAGTCAGGGTTTCGCCGGGCACGACCGCCACATCCCCGCGCGCGAAACCGCCGCCGCCGCCGCCGCCGCCGACCCGGCCGCCGCCGCCGCCGCCGCCGCCGCCACCGCCCGCGCCCCAAAGCTTGGCCGTGATTGACGTAACGCCATAAGGAACGGTGAAGGTATAACTGCCGGTCGCGGAATAGACCGAAGTCGCGTCCGCCGCGATCTGCCATTGGCGCGTTTCCACAAAATCGCCAACGCGCGCCGGACCAAAAAGATAAAATTCCGGCGAAATATCCGGCGCGTCAAATGAATAACTAAACCAATATATTTCGTTCTTGTTCAAACTAATATCATCAATTATTATTTTTTTGCTTTGTCCATCGCTGATAATTTTGATATTGGATATTGGATATTGGATATTGTTTGAAAATTGAAAATTGAAAATTGAAAATTCTAAAGGTACTTGTTCTATGATCAAGCCCTCAAAATCCTCAGTCGCCTTAATTCTGATCTTCATCTCATAGTCAGCCGGCGGGTAAATCCTGGTCGGACCGATACGCTCCAGATCAAATTCAATTTCCTCGCTGACCAGGAAAGAATCAGCCACTTCCCGCTCGCCATTAATCGTCAACGCCCGTAATTTAACTTGATATTCGCCCGTACTACCAGTTTGATAATAAGCGTAAAAATCCGGCTCATTAATGACATTATCCGGACCGCAGAGCAAATTGGCCGTGATCGTGCCGTCAGACAAGCTTAAAACCGACACCTGGCCGTCCGGAGCCGTGATGGTCAGTTCCAAAGCTTCCGCCAGGCACAAAGTTTTGCCCAGATCGTCCAGGACCGCCATCTGCAGAAAAGCCTCTTCGTCCGGGTGATAGACAGTCTTATTAAAATTCAGCGCCAACACGCCCCAATTGAAATCCTGGCTGTAAGAATAGGCTTCGCCGCTATTTTCCAAAAGAATCTTTAGCGTGTACCGGCCGGCCGGCAAATGGTTTTTCAGGTCGGGCAAACGGACGGAAAATCTTCCGTCTTCATCATACTGCCCCCGGATCGGTTCGGAAAAAGCCACTTCTTCGCCGGCGCGCAACAAATGAACGGATACAGACAAGCCGGCGTATTCATCGCGGAATAATGACAGCAGTCCGGCGCCGACCGATTGCAGAAGATTCCTTTTTTTGCGGAAGCGGAAATTGAATTCCGGCGCGTCTTTGATTTGGAAATCGGTCGCCGGCGTCAAAAGTTCCAGCTCGCCTTTTTCCCGGCTGGCGGTTTCGTCATATCTGAATAAAGCCGTTTCATCAAGCCCGTCATCTTCCTTGCCAGCCTCTTCATCCGATTTTTCTTCCTCCGCAAGCTCCGGCGCGGCATAATTGATTTCCAGCCATAAAGCGTCCAAAAAAACCGCGGCCGGCTGTCCGGCCCCGGGGACATAATCATCATTCTGATAGCTCAAGCGCACAGCCAGCTTCTGGACATTTTCCCAATCCGCGGCCACCGGCAGATTAAAACGGAAATAATCACCCGCCGCCGCGTTGCTGATATTGCCCTTGATCGCCAACTGGCCGAATTCCTGCCAAACTCCGTTATTATTATATTCCAAAAGTAATCGGTCGGAAGGATAATCGCTTGTCGCGCCCAAAGAAAGGAGCAGGTCAATATTGCCGATTTGGTTTTCTTCCGGCGCGAGCGGCAAGCCAAAATCGGAAAAAACCAAAGCGGAAGGATTGGGCACGGTCATTGAAGCGCTATCCGAACCGGATTCTTCGGCGGTTTCGTCCGCCCGCGCGGAAAAAGGCTGGAAAATCTGGCGAAAAAATTGTTTTAAAGGCAAAAAGAAAAAATTTCCCCGCCGGATCGGTGAATATGAAGTCTCGCCAGCTTCGCCGCCAGGCGCCTGTTCAACAGCGGCCGGCGCTTCCGCCGGTTCCTGGCTAATATCTTCCGGGATATCGTGATTATCATCCGAAAATGATTCCGGCGGAGAAAAACTGTTTTCTTCTGGCGTAGGCGCTTGCTCAATTACAATACTTGAAGTATCGGCTGGCAATGGCTCTTCGGCGGCGGGAAATTCCTGCTCAACGCCTTTTATCGCCGGCGAATCAGATGTTTCTTCAGCGGGAATGATTTCTTCTTCATCGCTTTGGACAGCTGGCTCAATATCCAAGCCGGCAGACGGCCAATTCAACATGAAATAAGCGGAATTTTCCCGGTTGAATTCGGAAAAATCAGCTTGCGGCGGCAAATCCTGGAACATGATATTAGCCGCGCCTTCCCAGGCCGGCAAAAGCCGGTCCGCACCCGGGCTTGCCTCAAAATGTCCGGGAAATATATTGACCTGGTTAGCAAACGCTTGGACAAAAATAAAACGGCCGCTTGCGTAATTGAAGACGACCATTATGATGATGATCACGGCTAAAAGCCGGGCTGATTGATTTTTGAAAAATTTTCTCAAAATAGCGCGCATGGGGATCTTTAGGGCTGAGGAAAAAATTATTTGATCAGACTAAAATTTAAACATAAAAACATTAAAGATAGAACAAAAAATATTGGATTGAAAATAATTATTTTTTAAGCCAAAAAATTATGCACAAGTGCTTCTTTTTCTAAGTTATTATAACACTTTTCACCGGGCAATTTCAATTGTTGATAACTTTTAATTATTTTTGTTTATCAGAGATTATTTGAGCGCCTAATTTTTCATTGTCTTTTGCTAAACAAATTAAAAAAGAGCCGCTTAAAATTATTAAAATATATTCGGACGGATCCATTTTGTCCGCGATTAAAAAAATATTGCTAATTATATTTTCTTTTGGTATGATAGGACTATGATTAAAATGAAAAGAGAGGGCGTTATCCTGCGCCCGACTAATTTAGATTTTGAAAATTTGTCTGTTTTCAATCCCGGCATCTACCAAGAAGGCGGAAAAGTGCATGTCCTGTACCGGGCCTTGAACGACAAATTCATTTCCTGTCTGGGCTATGCCCGTTTGGACGGACCGCTGAAGGTGGCGGAACGTTGGGACAAGCCTTTACTGGCGCCCCGCTACCCATACGAAAAAAAAGGGGTTGAAGATCCGCGCATCAGCAAGGTGGGAAAAAATTTTTATGTCGTTTATGTCGCCCACGACGGCTTGAACGCGGTCCTCGCTTATGCCTTCGGCCCGGATCTGTTTCGCCTCAAGCGGGGCGGGATTATCAGCCCGCGCTTGTCGTATAAAAGTGCCAGCCGGCTTTTTTTAAGCTCGCACTTGAAAGACAGCTATTTATCTTTTGCCTCTTTCTATGAAAAATACGCTGGCGAAAAAGTATTAGTTTGGGAGAAAGACGGAGTCTTGTTCCCGAGCAAAATCAAGAGGAAATTCGCGCTCTTGCACCGCATCCTGCCCGATATCCAAATCGCTTCATTTTCCCGCTTCTCGGAACTGCAAAGCGGAAAATATTGGCGAGAATATATCAAAAATCTTTCCCGGCACGTGGTTATGGAAGGCGAGCACGGCTTTGAAAACCGCCATATCGGCGCCGGCGCCCCGCCGATTAAAACACGCAAAGGCTGGCTCATCATCTACCATGCTGTCCAGCCCTATAACCGCGGCCGGATCTATACGGCGGGCGCGGCCTTGCTGGACTTGAAAAATCCCGAACGCCTGCTCGCCCGCTTGCCCTATCCCCTTTTGGAGCCGGAAATGCAGAGCGAACGGGCCGGCCATGTGCACAATGTCGTTTTTCCGACCGGCACAAGCATTTTCAAAGGCCGTCTATACATATATTACGGGATGGCTGACCATTTTATCGGCGCGGCCAGCTGCCCGCTTGCCAGCCTGCTGAAAGAACTTGATAAATATCGGAAATAAGCCGCCGGTATTTTTTTTATTAATGCTTTATGCGCAATTCGCAAGCTTTGTACTTATTCGCCGATTAGCATCACACTACCCATTATGACCAAGGCCAAACCGCCCTGCATCATCTATGTGAGCTCATTTCCGCCCCGCGCCTGCGGTATCGCCACTTTTACCCAGGACCTGACCAACGCCATTGACAAGGAATTCAATCCCGGCATTAAAGGCCGGATCCTCGCCGTCAATGACAATTCCACTTCAATTTATAATTACTCCCAAAAAGTGAAGTGGAACCTGCACGAATCAGAGATTGAGGATTATATCAATTGCGCTAATCTCATCAACAAGGCGGAAGATGTCAAGCTCGTCAACATCCAGCATGAATACGGACTCCATGGCGGCGAATGGGGAGATTACCTCCTCCCATTTTTAGAACTCCTGAACAAGCCGGTGGTCACCACTTTGCACACGGTTTTGCCCAATCCGCCGGAAAAACTCCTGCGCGTCACCAAAGGCATCACTAACCGTTCAGAAAAAATCATCGTCATGACCGGCCACGCCGCCAAGCTCCTCCACGACGCTTACGGCGTTCCAAAAAGCAAGATCAACATCATCCCCCATGGCGTGCACCATATACCTTTCCCTTCCAAATCAAAAGCGAAAAAAAAATTAAACCTTTCCGAATACACGGTCTTGTCCACTTTCGGCATGCTGAATCGCGACAAAGGCATTGAATACGCCATTGCCGCCCTGCCGGACATCGTCAAAGAATTCCCCAATGTCCTGTATTTAATCATCGGCGCCACGCATCCGAATATCGTCAAACGGGAAGGAGAAAAATACCGCAACAAACTGCATCGGCTTGTCCTCCAGCTCGGACTGAAAGACAATGTCAAATTCTATAATAAATATGTCACCCTGGCAGAATTGATTGATTATCTGAAAGCCACGGATATTTATATTTCCCCCACCTTGAACCCCAAACAGGCGGTTTCCGGAACGATTTCCTATGCCCTGTCTTGCGCCTGCCCGATCATCGCCACCGCCAACCAATATGCCGTGGACACGATTACGCCGGAAAGAGGGGCGTTGGTCGGTTTTCGGAACGCTTCCGCCATCAAAAAAGCCCTTCAGGAACTGTTCAAGGATCGATTTGCCTGCAAAGAAATGGGTAAAAATGCCTATTTTTATTCCCGGCATATGACCTGGCAGAATGTCGCGCTGTCCTATTTCAAAATCTTCAATGAATTCGCCAAAATCGTTCCGCGGCGGCCGGACAAACTCCCGCCGATCAACCTGCGGCATATCCAGAATCTGACGGACAAATTCGGCATCATCCAATTCGCCCGCCACACCAAACCGGATATCTTTTCCGGATATAATTTGGACGACAACGCCCGCGCCCTGCTGGGCCTCTGCCACTATTATGAAAAACGCCCGAGTGAAAAAATTTTAAAAATGCTTGACAAATATTTTAAAATGGTTAAGTTCTGCCAGAAAAAAGACGGCCGTTTTTATAATTTTTTAAGCTACAATCGCAAATTTATTGACAAATCGGAAAGTGAAGACTCGTTCGGCCGCGCTATTTGGTCTTTAGGCGGTATCAGCGGCTCTTTGACATTACCGGAATATTTGCGCCGCGACAGCCGAAAAATCATCAACCGCTCCCTGCCCTTGGCGAGCGGCCTCAATTCCCTGCGCGCCCAAGCTTTTACCATTCTGGGCCTTTGCCAGATTGCCAAACAGAGCGCCGAAGCGCCTTTAATCCTGCTGATAAAAAGATTGGCGGATAAATTGGTCCGGCGCGCGGAGCTTCAAGCCAAAAACCCTGTTTATCCGGATTGGATTTGGTTTGAAGATTGCCTAACTTATTCTAACAGCAAATTGCCGGAAGCCCTTTTCTTCGCCTATGAGATCACCAACAATCACGCTTATCTCGCGACCGCGGAAAAAACCCTGGCCTTCTTGACCGCCATCACTTTTGCCAAAGATTATTTTGAGCCTATCGGCCAGGATGGCTGGTATTTTGCCGGCGGCCAGCGTTCATATTTTGACCAGCAGCCGGAAGACGTGGCCGCGGCCGTGGAATCCTACGCTACCGCCTGGCAAATCACGGGGAAGAAAGAATATAAAGAGCTGGCGCAAAAAGCTTTTGCCTGGTTTTTGGGAAAAAACCATTTGAACCAAATGGTGTATGACGAAGCGACCGGGGGCTGTTATGACGGCCTCGGCAGCCACTCCCTCAATTTCAACCAAGGCGCGGAATCAACCATCTCCTATTTTTTAGCCCGCCTGGCCATAGAAAAAATTCAATGAAAAAGGGGTTTCCAATTCAGGCCGAACAAGCTATCCCGCCGCTCTTGGAAATGATTAATAAAAAAAGTTTTATGAATAAAATTGAATTCATATTATGACTAAAATTATTGAGGAAGCCCGGACAAAAGCCTTGGCTGTCTTGCGCGCTTGCCGCCGGCCAACCGGTTTTTTCGCTTCCGGCCTGCCCGGCGGCTATGAAGCGGTCTGGGCCAGGGACAGCCAAATGACCGCCCTGGGCGCTTCGCTTCAAGGCGAGCAGTTCAAAAGAACGATCGGCCAAAGCCTCACTCTGCTCGCCCGCCACCAGGGGGCGATGGGACAGATTCCGAACTGCGTCGGTTCATATAATACTGACCGACAATCGGATGTAACTTACAACAGCGTGGATTCTTCCCTTTGGTTCATTATCGGCCACTATGTCTATGCCCGCGCTTTTCGCGACCGCGCTCTTTTGGATCGGCAAAACCGGCAGATTAACATGGCTTTTTTTTGGCTGAAGGCGCAGGATCCGGATAACCTCGGCTTGCTTGTCCAACAGCCGACCAATGATTGGCAAGATGCTTTCCCCCATAAATACGGCTATACTATCCACTGTTTGTCTTTGTTTTACGCGGTTTTAAAAATAATGGGGGAAAAAAAACAAGCCGAATCCTTGCGCGCCATCGTAAACGGACAAGAAAAAAAATACGCTTCCCTGTATGATGCCAAACTCGGTTACTATTATCCCTGGGCCTGGAAAAATCATGACACGATCCGCGAGCACGAAGAATGGTTTGACACGGCCGGCAACCTGCTGGCGATTTTGACCGGCCTGGCGGATAAAAAAATTTCCGACCGCCTCCTTGATTTTATTGAAAAAAAAGCCATTGACCGGCCCTTTCCTTGCCAGACGATCTGGCCGCCCCTTTATCCGGCCGATCCGGCGTGGCACGATTATTTCGCCCTCTCCGACGCGCGCGAACCGTATAATTATTTAAACGCCGGCATCTGGCCTTTCATCGGCGGCCTGTACGTGGCCGCCTTGGCCAAAACCGGCCGGCACCAAAAAGCCGCCGTTGCTTTGGAAAAATTGGCCCAGGCCAATCTGCAAGTGATAAAAAATCCGCAATCCCCGGCTTACATCATCCCTGTCGGGCAAAAAAATAAAATTGCCGGTCCAGAGCTTTTGGCATTGCGGCAGAAGGAATTCAATGAATGGCTCCACGGACGCACCGGCGAACCGCGCGGCGAACCCTACCAAGGCTGGTCAGCCGGCCTGTATCTTTACGCTTACGAGTGCGTGAAGCAAAAAAAGGTTATTTATTTTTAAGGATGCCGGCTGACTAATAAAAAACAACCTCTTCGTGATGCTCGCGGGGCCACTGATTAGCCTTTTTTTCTTCGTTGCCTCGCCCCCCTTGCACCTGCCTCACCCCGCTCGCTGACGCTCGCTTCCCCCGCATTGTCATCCCGAGCGGAGTACAGCGGAGCCGAGGGATCTCCGCATTGTCATTGCCGAGCGTTAGCGAGGAATCCCTTAAACAACATCCTTGGGCAAAAAGCTTAATTACCAGGTACCGGACACCTGCGCGTCAAAATTATGTTAA
>PCSD01000114.1 GCA_002771615.1 Candidatus Falkowbacteria bacterium CG23_combo_of_CG06-09_8_20_14_all_49_15 | reverse complement strand
GATTCAACCACCGAAATGGCTATAATTTACCGAACATTATTGAAAAAATACTAACTAAGTATTAGCGGTGCTATACAAGCCCCTTATTCTATTTTAGATAATAATTTTCTCTTTATAAACGGCCGATAATCAGCACGGAAAAAATCGGTCAAGCCGCGCCCCGCGATCCATGTTCTTGGCCGTCCGGGCCGTTTTCATTTTCTTCATCATCCTCGCCTTTCCGGCCGCCCAGCAAATCAATATCCAAACACAGGCTTTTCAATTCCCGCACTAAAACATTAAATGATTCAGGAACGTTCTGTTTCCTGATTTTCTCACCCTTGATGATTGATTCATACGCTTTGCTGCGTCCGGTCACATCGTCTGATTTGATGGTCAAAATTTCCTGCAGGGTATGGGAGGCACCATAAGCTTCCAAGGCCCACACCTCCATTTCACCGAAACGTTGGCCGCCGAATTGGGCCTTGCCGCCCAAAGGTTGCTGTGTGATGAGGGAATAAGGGCCGATGGAACGTTGGTGGACTTTATCCTCCACCATATGATTCAATTTCAACATATATTTGTAGCCGACGGTTACTTTATTGTCATAAGCCGTGCCGGTTTTACCGTCATAAAGACGGATTTTCCCGTCAACCGGCAAGCCGGCGCGCTGGAGTTCGTCCGTGATCTGCTTAATCGTAACGCTGTTCAAAACCGGCGTCACCACCTTATAATTCAGGCGCTGGGCGGCAAAACCCAGATGCGTTTCCAAGAGTTGGCCGAGATTCATACGAGAAATGATGCCCAGCGGGGAAAGGATTATGTCAATCGGCGTACCGTCTTCAAGATAGGGCATATCTTCAATCGGCACGATTTTGGAAATGACGCCTTTATTGCCATGCCGTCCCGCCATTTTATCCCCGGCTTGGACCTTCCGCAGATTAGCCACGGAGACTTGGATTGATTTCACCACGCCCGCGGACAGCTTATCCCCGGCTTCGCGGGAAAAAATCTTGATATCCACGACCTTGCCATGTTCGCCGTGTTCCAGATAAAGGGAGGAATCGCGCACATCCTTGGCTTTTTCCCCGAAAATGGCGCGCAATAATTTTTCTTCCGCGGATAATTCCGTTTCGCCTTTTGGTGTGATTTTCCCGACTAAAATATCGCCGGAAAAAACTTCCGCGCCGATACGGATGATGCCGTTTTCATCAAGATTCTTAAATTTTTCTTCGCTGATATTCGGAATATCGCTGGTGATGACTTCCGGACCCAATTTGGTATCGCGGACATCAATTGTATAATCTTCAATATAAATGGAGGAAAAAGCGTCTTCCCGGACCAGCCGTTCAGATAAAATGACCGCATCTTCATAGTTGAAACCCTCCCAAGCCATGAAAGCCACCAGGACATTTTTTCCCAAAGCCAATTCCCCCTGGGAAATCGCCGGTCCGTCCGTCAGGACATCGCCGGTTTTGATTTGATCCCCCTTGTTCACGATGGGTCGCTGGTTGATACACGTGGAAGCGTTGGAACGGAGGAATTTGGTTAAACTGTAAGCACGCGTTTTGCCTTGCCGGTTCTTGACGGTAATGGAATGGCCGTCCACCTTGATGGCCTCGCCGTCTTCTTCAGCGATAATAATATGCCCGGAATCACGCGCCGCCTTGGCTTCCACGCCCGTGCCGACAATCGGCGCGTCCGCCTTGATCAAAGGCACGGCCTGGCGCTGCATATTCGTGCCCATCAAAGCTCTTTGGCCGTCGTCATGCTCCATAAAAGGGATCAAAGAAGTCGCGACCGAAATAATCTGGTTGGCGGCAATGCCGACAAAATCAATTTTAACCGCCTCTTCAGCGGCCGGCTGGCCGTATTTGCGCACTTCGCAACGGTCCGGAATCAGGCGGCTATCTTCATCCATCGGGATCGTCGCCGCGCCAATAATATGCTTTTCTTCTTCAAAAGCGTCCATATAAACAATTTCGTCGGTAGCTTGCGGACGGATGAAAATTTTTTCCGGTCCGCTTTCCGCCAAAACCCTCGCCTGCTCAGGGGTAATTTTTTCCCCACGAGCAACGAGTACTTCACCGTCGGCTTGTCCATGCGCGCGGATATCCTCCCGCGCTTCCTGACCGACGGTCAAGCGCGGGTCGTTGGCGACAAAGTGGCGGACACGGCGGTAAGGCGCTTCAATAAAACCGTATTTATTCAAACGGGCAAAACTCGCCAAGTGGCCGACCAGGCCGATATTCGGACCTTCCGGGGTCGCAATCGGACAGATGCGGCCGTAATGGGTCGTGTGGACATCCCGGACGTCAAAACCGGCTCGTTCGCGGGTTAAACCGCCCGGCCCCATCGCGGACAAACGACGCTTATGCTCCAATTCAGCCAGCGGGTTGGTCTGATCCATGAATTGGGAAAGCTGGGAAGACATGAAAAATTCCTTGACCACGCTGATGACCGGCCGGGCGTTGATCAATTTGCTCGGCGTCAGGGTGATCATGTCCGCGGTGCTCATGCGGTCCTTGACGATTCTTTCCAGGCGGGACAAGCCGATGCGGAATTTGTTCTGGATCAGTTCGCCGATCGCCCGAACGCGGCGGTTGCCCAAGTGGTCAATATCATCTTCTTGCTCCTGGGTGATGTTCAACCTGATGACTTCACGGATGATGGCCGCCAAATCTTCGCGCCGCAATACCCGGGTTTCTTTGTTGTTCGGCAAATCAAAACCGAAACGTCTGTTCAGCTTGTAGCGGCCGACCCGGTCAAAATCATAACGGTCAAAACGGAAAAACATGCCATGGATCAGCTGACGGGCATTTTCGGCCGTGGCCATGTCGCCCGGACGGATACGGCGGTAAACTTCCTGCAAACCGTCATCTTCGCTTTTCGCGATATCTTTGGACAAAGTCGCTTCCACATATTCCGCTCCCTGGCCGTCTTTGTCCGGATCGGCCAAGCTCAAAAGTTGGCGCAATTCTTCATCGCGGCCGAAGCCGAAAGCGCGCAACAAGGAAGTGACCGCCACTTTTCTTTTCCGGTCAATACGGACCCAGATAACTTTATTAATATCGGTTTCAATTTCCAGCCAAGCGCCCCGGTTGGGGATAATTTTCGCTCCGTAATATTTCCGGCCCTTGACATATTCGGACGTGAAGATCACGCCGGCACTGCGGATCAATTGGGAAACGACCACCCTTTCAATGCCGTTGACAATGAAAGTGCCGTTCTTGGTCATGAGCGGAAAATCGCCCAAAAATACCTCTTGGCTATTCGCCTGGCCGGTGCGCTTGTTCAAAAGCCGCGCCTTGACGCGCAAAGGCGCTTCATAAGTGGCGTTCTTCGCCCGACTCTCCACTTCGTTGAATTTCGGTTCGTCCAGATAATAATCATCAAAATGCAATTCCAAATCGCGGCCGATAAAATCGGATATCGGGGAAATTTCCTCCAATAAATCCTTCAAGCCTTCCTCTAAAAACCAACGGAAAGAATCCAGTTGGATTTCAATCAGATTGGGCAGAATAAAATCGTGCGCTTGTTTGGAAAAAATTTTTCTGGGAAGAATAGACGGCATAATAATATTTGCTAATATTTATATTTTATGTAAATAAAAAATCCCCAATACCTGACGGTTTGAGTTGATGAATACAGCAATATTAATTAAGTGAAGAAGTTTTCACCCGAAGTATGAAAATTATTAACTAACTCAGCAGGGGGATTATTATCGCTATATTTCTGGAATTTAGTTTAGCTTATTTTATTTTTTTATTGGTTTTTTTTAAACCGCAGTGGCAATTTTGCAAACAAATTTACTGCCTGTAAAGACGAAACAAATTAAAATTAAAAAATATCTAATTTTTTTCTTTTTGTTCTTAGTTCCAGTCTAAAATCTAACGCAACACTTTTGGATTATTGGTTGAAGTAAAACTTGGTCATTTTTCATTTATGCCGATAAATATTTGTC
>PCSD01000043.1 GCA_002771615.1 Candidatus Falkowbacteria bacterium CG23_combo_of_CG06-09_8_20_14_all_49_15 | reverse complement strand
ATCACCGAATTAGGTAGCTTGGAATTTTTTAACAACTTGGGCATATATATAACAGTAAATTAGTTTACTGTTCTATACAAGCCCCTATAAAAAATATCCCTATTTAGTCAAAATTTTGGCAGAAAAAATATTATATGCTATAATTCATATATAAAAAAATACTTCATTATATATTTAATTTGTCAGTAGTTAGTAATTAATTGAAACCGGATTCGCCCGCTCGGCGTATATTTCTTGCCAACGGCCGCGTCCGAACAAAAAAATATGACTGAAGAAAAAGGATTGCCCGAAAATACAAACCAAAACAACAGCCAGAACCAGCCTAATAATGAAAATGGCAAGCTCGTCGCCATTTTGGCCTACCTTTTGGTCGGCATTGTCTGGTTTTTTGCCGATGAAAACCTGAAAAAAGACGAAAACGCCAAATTTCATGTCAAACAAGCCTTGGTCCTGCTGATCGTCAGCATTGGCGGCAGTATCGTACTCAGCCTGATTCCGATCATCGGCTGGATACTCCTGTCGTTTTTCGGCCTGGGCACTTGCGCTCTGGGTATCATCGGCATCATCAACGCGGCGAACGGCCATCGGAAAGAATTGCCTTTTATCGGCGCTTACGCCCGCAAGTTGAAATTTTAGACGATAGAGAAATTATCACCTTGAAAAATGTTCCGGCCAGACAATCTGGCTATCTAACAAATAAATAGAGCGAAAAAATTTGCTTCCCATGCTTATGTCTCAATTCATCAAGTTTTTTGAAGAATTATCCATCAAAGATGTGCCCGTGGTGGGCGGAAAAAACGCCAGTTTGGGCGAAATGTACCGCAAATTGTCCCGCGCGGGCGTCAAAGTGCCGAATGGTTTTGCCACGACCGCGGCCGCGTACCGCTATTTTATGGACAAGACCGGCTTGGCCGGCGAAATCAAAAAAATCCTTCGCGGATTGGACACCCATAACGTCAGCGACCTGATGAAGCGGGGCGCGGTCGTGCGCCAGGCGATCCTGGCGGCCGAATTTCCGCCGGAATTGGAAAAGGAGATCACAACCGCTTATGCCCGGTTATCCCATGAATATCAGGCGGAAAAAGTGGATGTGGCCGTGCGCTCTTCGGCGACCGCCGAAGATTTACCGGACGCTTCTTTTGCCGGACAGCAAGACACGTATCTCAATATCCGCGGACCGCAAGCGCTCGCGCACGCGGTCCATCGCTGTATCGCTTCTCTCTTTACCAACCGGGCGATTTCTTACCGGGCCGATAAAGGCTTTGATCATTTCAAAATCGCCTTGTCCGCGGGCGTGCAGAAAATGGCGCGCAGCGATCTGGCTTCGTCCGGCGTCATGTTCACCATTGACACGGAATCCGGCTTCCGAAATGTTGTCCTGATCAATTCCATCTTCGGCTTGGGCGAAAATATCGTCCAAGGCCAGGTCAATCCGGATGAATTCTATGTCTTCAAACCCACGGGTGCGATTATCTCCCGCGCCATCGGCAAAAAGCGCTTAAGGATGATCTATAACAACGATCCGGACAAGCCGACCCGGAACGTGCTGGTGCCGTCCGCGGAACAAGTGAAGCCATCTTTAACTGACGCGCAAGTCAAGCAATTGGCCAATTGGGGAATGATCATTGAAAAGCATTACGGGCGGCCGATGGACATTGAATGGGCTTTGGACGGCCAAGACAAGCAATTGTACATCATCCAGGCGCGGCCGGAAACCATCCACAGCGTCCGCGATTTCAATATCCTGGAAGAATACAAGATCGGCGCGCGGGGCAAGATTCTGGCCAAAGGCAAAAGCGTGGGCAACAAGATCGGCGCCGGCGCTGTTAATCGCATCATGGACGTGAAAGACATCGCCAAGTTCAAAGCGGGCGAGGTGCTGGTGACGGACATGACGGATCCGGACTGGGAGCCGATCATGAAGATCGCGTCCGCCATCGTCACGGACAAAGGCGGGCGCACCTGCCACGCGGCCATCGTTTCCCGCGAACTGGGCATTCCCTGCGTGGTCGGCACCGGCACCGGGAGCTTTCGCCTGAAAATCGGGGAAAAAGTCACGGTTTCCTGCGCGGAAGGCGAGGACGGCTTTGTGTATGCCGGCCTGGTCCCTTTTACGGTCAAAAAGACGAACATCAAGAACTTGAAGCGGCCCAAAACCAAGATCATGATGAACTTGGGCGAGCCGGATTCCGCTTTTCTCACTTCTTTCATCCCGAACGACGGCGTGGGTCTGGCCCGCTTGGAATTCATCATTAATAATTATATCCGCATCCATCCGCTCGCGCTTTTGAATTACCAGAAAATCAAGGACGGGAAAACCAAAAAACAGATTGATGAGATTACGATCGGTTACGCGGATAAGAAACAATTTTTCGTGAATAAGCTCGCGGAAGGCGTGGCCACGATTGCCGCGGCTTTCTATCCCAAAGACGTCATTGTCCGCCTGTCAGATTTCAAATCCAACGAATACGCCAATCTGATCGGCGGCGCGGCCTACGAGCCGAAGGAAGAAAACCCGATGATCGGCTGGCGCGGCGCCTCCCGTTTTTACGCGGAAAAATTCCGGCCGGCCTTTGACTTGGAATGCCAGGCCCTGAAAAAAGTGCGGGACGAGATGAAACTCACGAATTTGAAAGTGATGGTGCCTTTCTGCCGCACGATCAAAGAAGCGCTGGCGGTGAAAAAGATCCTGGCCAGCCACGGCCTGAAACAGGGCCAGAACGGCTTTGAGCTTTACTGCATGATTGAGATCCCGTCCAATGTCATTTTGGCGGACAAATTCGCGGCGATCTTTGACGGTTTTTCGCTGGGCACGAACGACCTCACCCAGCTGACGCTCGGCGTGGACCGCGACAGCGCGCTTGTCGCCCATGTCTATGACGAGCGGGACGAAGCGGTCAAGGCCTTGGTTGCCTTTGTGATTGCCGCGGCGCGCGACGCGGGCGTGAAGATCGGTATCTGCGGCCAGGCGCCGTCCGATTACCCGGAATTCGCCAAATTTTTGGTTGATTGCGGCATCAACAGCATCTCCTTGACGCCGGACACGGTCGTGAAGACGACCATGGCGGTCGGAGGGCATGAAAAGAAACGCCGGTCCGGAAAATAATTATTAGCTTAAATATCTATGCAGGTTCTTACCAAAATCAAACCGGTTTCCTTCGGGCGGATTTCGGCGGCCATTTATCTGGCGATCGGCCTGGCGGCCGGCTTGGTCATGTTTTTTTTGTCCGTGGCCGGCGCCGTCTTCGGCCAAAGCCCCGCTTCCGGGCGCACCTCCTTGTTTATCGGCCTGGTGATGCTGATTATTCTGCCGATTTTTTACGGCGCTCTGGGTTTTGCCATCGGCTGGATCGGCGGTTTGGTTTATAATTTGGCGGCTAAATGGTTCGGCGGACTGGAAGTGGAAATCAAAGAAAAAGAAGACCGGCCGGCTTGAGCGGATGTTTGGCTGCACAATTTTGGTTTTATTAAAACAAAAGTCCGGCTTCTCTAAAGGAAGCCGGACTTTTGTCCGCGAATTTTTTCAAAGTTCCGCGTCGGCTTCGGCTTTGAGGTTCGGCCAGTCCGTGAAGTCTTGCCGGCGCGCTTGGAAATAGGCGGCCGCGGCGATCATGGCGGCATTGTCCGTGGTATAGGCCAGATCCGCCATCAGGACCGGGACCGCGGGGCAACGTTCGGTGGCCAGCGCCAACAGTTTTTCGCGCAGGCGCGCGTTCGCGGACACCCCGCCGGCGAGCAGGATCGTTTTCGCTCGGCTTTCCCGGGCGGCCTTGACGGTTTTGGCGGTCAAAACGTCCGTCACTGCTTCTTCAAAAGCGTGAGAATATTCCGCGGTCCGTTTCCGCCAATGCTTGTCCTTTTGCAAAGCATAAAGCAGGGCGGTTTTCAGGCCGGAAAAAGAAAAATGGTAATTATTTTTTCCCAGCATGGGCCGGGGCAGAATGACGGCGTTGGACGGCGATTTTCGCTTGTCTTGATTTTTGCTTGATGGGCGGATCTCTTTTTTCCGCCAAAGCGCGGCGCTTTTGGCGATGGCCGGTCCGCCCGGATAGCCGAGCTTGAGCAGGCTGGCGGCTTTGTCAAAAGCTTCGCCGGCCGCGTCATCCAGGGTCTCGCCCAAGATTTTGTAATCGCCGTAGCCAGCCATCAAGACGAGCAGGGTATGGCCGCCGGAAACGGTCAGGGCTAAAGCGGGAAAAATGTTGTTTCGCCGGTGCCGGGCGGCTTGCGGATCCGCCGCCACGGGCGGTTCCAGGAAATTGGCGTTGATATGCCCGGCAATATGATTCACCGCGACCAAGGGCACATCCCAGGCAAAGGACAAGGTCCGGGCCGTTTCCACGCCGATGAGCAGGGAAGTGATGAGTCCCGGGCCGATAGTGACGGCAATCGCATCCAGTCCGCGCGGCGCTTGCGGATCCAGGCCCGCTTGTTCCAGAGCCTGGCCGATGACCGGCAGGATGTTTTTGACATGTTCGCGCGCGGCCACTTCCGGCACAACGCCCCCGAAAGCCCGGTGGATTTCTATCTGCGAAGAAATGATGTTGGAACAGGCCAGCAGCTTGTCTCGGCCGTCGGTCCGCGTTCCTTTGACAACGGCGGCGGCGGTTTCATCGCAGCTGGTTTCCAGGCCGAGAATAAGCATTTGGCTAAAAAAATATTACTTTAAATTAATTTCAATTTTGAATGAAACATTTTTAAAAACCGCTCTGATCACGATTAAAAAAATTTCTGCCAAAATTGAAATGCGAATCAGTGGCCGGGCAAGGGCAAACAAACCAACGAAATTGGACTTTTTTTATTGGTGCCCTCGGCAGGAATCGAACCCGCATCACAAGATCCGGAATCTTGTGTCCTATCCATTGAACGACGAGGGCGGACTTCTTGTATTTTTCAAAGCGCAGTGGCGGATTTATTTCCCAATCTTATCGGACAATCGCTTGTTTGTAAAGACAGCCTGAATTTTTTTTGGAATAAACGATAAAATCCAAGGTCAAACCGAAAAAATGATTTCTGATTATTTGATAATCATCAAAACCAGCCTGTTTTAAAAGCGCGCGCAGGTCTTTTTCGGATAAAAGACGCATATAATCGCCGGCCGCCCAGCCCTGGCCGGCCAGGCGCGCGATCCGGTCAAACCAAGCTTTGGGTAAAAAGTGGACAAAGGGCAAGCGGGTATGGACTTCCACCGGGAAAAAACGGTTGGGCGTGGTCAAAAAAAACCGTTTGCCCGTTCTCTTTATTTCCCGCAAAAAATCAATTTGCTGGTGGCGGCCGCCGACATGCTCCAGCACGGCATTGGACCAGACCAAGTCAAAAGCTCCGTCCGGAAAAGGGAAAAGGCCGCCGTCATATTGGACGGCTTGGACTTTTGGATAACGCGCCTGGAATTGCGCCGGCTTGTCCAGGCCCAGAGCGGTGATGTTCTCCGGCCAGGGATAATTTTTTTCCAAAAAATTATCCGTGTTTGAATATTCAATGGCGTTAAAGCCGACATCCAGTATTTTCCAATCCGGCGCGGGCGGGAATTTTTCTAAAAAAATCTGCCATTTGCGGCGGCGGTTGAAAGCGGAAATTTTGTAAGCCAGGGACATAATTATTGTGATTATATATATTGGCTGGCGCGCTCCGCGATTTTATTGAGAATACTTTCCCGCCCGCCACTCCATCGCCGACAATTACCAATTTGAAAAATTTTGCCCTTGATATAGCGGCCGGCAAAGCCGGGAGTCATAACGCGGTCAAAAAAACCTTTCAAGCTGGCGGGCATTTTTCCCCACCAGACCGGGTAAATGAAAATCAGCTATAAATAAGCTATGGCAAACCAGGCCCGGCCATTGCCGAACTCAAAATTGATAGTCAATTCTGGATTTTTTCCAAGGCCATGGCAATCGCTTGATCCAACAAAACCAGCTCTTCGGCCGAAAATTTTTCCAAAACATATTTTTCCGCGGCTGATGGCGGTTGATGATCGTTTTTCAATCCTAAACGAAAACGGGTAAATCGTTTTGTGCCTAAAAAATCAATAATGGATTGGACGCCTTTATGCCCGGCACTGCGCGAATCCGCGCTGATCCGGCATTCGCCCAAAGCAATATCCAGATCGTCGTGGATCACGATCAGCTTCCGGGTCAAATCAAAATCCGCGCTTGTTTTGAGCGCCGGCCAAAAGGGGCAGTGGTAATAGGTCAAATAATCCAGGACCGCGCGGCCGGATTCGTTCATGAAAGTCTGGGGCTTAAACAAGATGTCATCTCCAAGACGAACGGACAGGCCGTTGGCTTTATTTTCCAGGCGCCAGCTTAATTTTTTTTCCCGCGCCAGGCGGTCCAGAGCCAGAAATCCGGCATTATGCCGAGTTTTTTCGTATTTCCGGCCCGGATTGCCCAGGCCGACGATCAAGCGCATAAATTATCAATTAGGTTGAGATTATTTTTTCCGACTGATCTTTTTTTACTGGCCGGCGAATGGTGATGATATTCAAAGGCACGCCGGTAAAATCAAATTTTTTGCGCAAGCGATTCTCCACAAAACGAAAATAGCTGGAATTCAGGTTGTCATGCGGCCCCAAGCGCAGGGAAAAGATCGGCGGGTTGTTTTTTAACTGGTTGAATTCATAAATATGCGGTTTGCGGGCGCCGGATCTTTGGCTTGGACGGCAAAGTGAAACCATTTTTTTCAACATGGTATTCAGTGTTGATTGGGGAACGATCTGCCGCCTGGCTGCGTCAATTTTTACCAGGCTGGGGAAGATGCTTTTGATTTTGGCGCCGCTTAAGGCCGACACGAAAACCAAAGGCGACCAGCCGGCAAAAGGCAATTCGTTATTGATTTCCCGGGTCAAAGCCTTGACGTCCTTGTTCTCCACCAGATCCCACTTGTTCCCGACCAAGAGCAAGCCCTTTTTTTCCGTAATGGCCATTTTGGCGAGATTGGCGTCCTGCCGGGAAACCGGCTGGCTGGCGTCCAGGACAAGCAAAACGATATCCGCTTTTTTTAATGCCGACCAGGACAGTCGGACGCTGCCGGCAATTAATCCAAGTTTGGTTTTCTTCCCGGCGCGATTTATGCCGGCCGTATCAACCAGGAGAAACAAGCGGCCGTCATGCCGGATTAAAATATCTTGGGGCTCGCGGGTGGTGTGGGCGCTGGCGCTGACCAGCAATTTTGCTTCGCCGAGCAGACTGTTAATCAGGCTGGATTTGCCGACATTCGGTTTGCCGATGATGGCCACGCGGCAAGGCGTTTCCGTTTCGGCCGGCGCGGCCGCCGGCGTTTTATCCGCCTTGGCCAGCCAGGTAAAAATCAGGTCCAAAAGGTCGCCCGTGCCGGCGCCGGTCAAAGCGGATACCGGCCAGGGTTCACCCATTCCCAAGCGATAAAAAGAGGCCGCTTGACAGCTGGTCTGGGCGCTGTCCGCTTTATTGGCCGCCAGTATGACCGGTTTTCGGGGAACAATCTCTTTTTTCAGCCAAAGAGCCAAATTTTTATCCGCTGATAAAGGGCCGTCTTTGGCATCAACCACCAGCAGGACAAGATCGGCTTTATTGAGATAGGCCAAGGTGTTCTTTTCGGTCTGCGCGGCCAAGGCATCGCCTGTCCTTTCTCCCACAGCTCTTTTTTTATCCATATCCAAGCCGCCAGTGTCGTAAAGCGCAATCTGCCGGCTGCGCCAGTCCGCCAAGCCGAGATTGCCGTCCCGTGTCGTGCCGGCTTGTTTGGCGGTGAGCGCTTGCCTTTTTTCCACTAAACGGTTAAAAAGCGTTGATTTTCCGACATTACAACGGCCGACGATGACGACTAAAGGGATTTTTTCCTGTCTATCTGGCATAACGAGTATTTTTTTAGACTCTTCAGAAGATTAAATAAAGAAGATAGTTAATAATTTTTGCTATTCATTATCAATATATTTTTCTTGTTCTGATTTATTTTATTCTTGAATATTTTTTACCAAAATAATCGGTAAATTTGTCTAAAAAATTTTTAGATAATGATACTCGTTTAGTCATCCGGATTTTCCTTGCCGGATTTGGTCATATCCGCTTCCTGTCCCAGCACCAGGATAAAATCCGGTTGGACCGGTTTTTCCTGGCCGCTCACATCCGCGTTAATATCAGTCATCAGCCACTCCGGCAGATCCGGAGAAACATTAGCCTCGGTTTTACTCCGCAGGACTTCCAAGGCCTCGGATTTTTCCCCATAAGTCAGATCGTAAATGACGGTTTTTTGAAAATTTTGGCGGTTAGAATTGCCGATACGGACGACTCGGAAGCCGAATTTTTCCAGGTCCAGCGCGACTTGCGAGGCCAGCCCATTGATCCACGTGCCGTTCCTCACTTCCACGGAGGCATGTTCGCTGATCACTTTGCTTTTATCGGCTAAGGGCGCGTCGGTAAAAATATTGGCGATGAAATATTGTATTTCCGCGAAATCTCCGCTTCGCGGCGTCAACACATATGCCCCTTGATCGGAAATTGAATCAATAAGCAGGCCGTTGGGGCTGTTATCAACAACTTTGGTGATGATTTGCTGGCTGTCTATTTCTTTCCCGATCTGCCATAATTTGTACATTTCCCAAATTTTCAAATTAGTGGATATGTTTTCTTTCAATTCCTGGAAAATATCCGCGATTAAAGCCGGATCAAAAACGATCTGGCTGGAAAGGAGCTTGTCCTTGACAGCTTGGATAATTTTCTGCTGTCGTTTCGTCCGAGCGAAATCCGATCCTTCGGGCCCGGCCGCGTGGCGGGAACGCGCGTATTTCAGGGCCGCGGCGCCGTCCATAATTTGGGCTCCTTGTTCAAAATGCAAATGTTCAAAGCGGGACTCATAGGGTTCGGCGCTTTCGCGGCCCAAAATGGGATAGCGGTAATCGTCAAAAGCGCGCTCCACATCAATTTCCACGCCGCCCAAACGGTCAATGATATTGACGAAGGCGGTAAAATCTACCCGGACATAGTAATCAACCGGCTGGCCGCTTAAATCGGCCAGTGCTTGGCTAACGGCCAGGCCGCCGCTGCCGGGCGTGTTCATTTCCGCGAAAGCATTGACGGAATTAATCTTTTTCCAACCCATATTCTCCATCGGCACGACCAGATCGCGGGGCAAAGAGACCAAAGAAACCTTTTTGGTGGAGGGCTGTAAGCTGGCCAAGATGATCGTATCGGTCAAATAACTGCCTTCATGGTTCTTGCCGCCCATGCCTAAAAGTAAAATATTCGTCCGGTCGTTTTCTTCGCCTTTGAGCTTTTTGTCCGCGCTTTCCGCCAGATGCTTCAGTTCGCGGATAATCGGCAGGCGGGCCAACCACGATGTTGAGCTTTGGTCGGACATGATTACCCGCGAAGAAAAAGCGGCAAAAACGATTACTCCGAATACTGACAAATAGGCCATTAGCTTGAGAACGGGCTTTTTTTTTCGGCTTAAAAGCGGTTTTATCGGTTCAAGCCCCGGCTGGCTCGCGTTCGGTTTTTGCTTGACCGGCCGTGGCTCGGTTTTTAAATTGACAGGTAAGATAAATTTTGCCATAGTCGCGTAATTTTTGCGTTTTAATAGTGTTTCCTTTGTGTAGTCATTATAAAGACAAGGCCAGGTTTTGACAAGTTTTTTCCGGATAAAAATTCATAGATCAGGATTATAATACAATAAATAAAAACAAGCCGTCCGGCTTGTTAGGGGAATTCCGCGGCCGCGCGGACGGTTTATTCCAAAATTTCCACGCGCGCGACTTTTACGCCGAAATCCTTGGCATTGGCTTTGCTCTTCATCCAGACGTCCAGGCGCTGGGTAAAGCGGGCGTTCATCCGGTCGCGGACCACGAAGACGCGCTCGCCGAAAAGATCCGGGATTCTGACTTTGGCGCCGAAGGGCAGAAAATTCGCGGCCATCGTGTCTTCTGTGCCATGCGCGCAGACATCAAAACCGTTGGCGGTCGTGCACGGCGAAGCATCAGTTTGACCGATCTCGGAATTATAGGCGGTTATTGTATAATACGCGGCTTTTTTTACCGCCCAAGTTTCCGGCACAGGCAATTGCCCTTGGTAAGCCATATCTTGGCCGCTATTGGCTGGGTCCTCCGGGGCCATACCATTGTTCCAACTGCTATCTTCCAGCAAATCAGCCGGACTTTCCGCTTCATACTCAGCCGCCAGAATAGGCAGGGGGAAAAACAGACAATCAAACAAAAAAACCAAGGCCAAAGCTAATATGGCATTTTTCCAGACTGGTTTGCGGATCAATCGCGGACGAATTAATTGATTAAATGTAAGCATAATAAATCCATTTTTAACCCAAATAAAAACCCCTATATTCCAAGCCTTATGGAATGAATAGGGATTTCCTTACTATGCCTTTATATTAGCAAAGATCAAGAAAAAAGTCAACCCTTGACTATTTTTTGATAATATGTTATAAAACGTTGATTATGAGATCTTTAAAAATAAAATATAAAAAATAAGAAAAAGAAAAAGGAGGAAAAAATGAAAAAGTTATTTTTATTTTTCATGTCTATGTTTCTATTCGGAGGTTGCGCCGCCATGTATGGCAATGAGGCGCAATACGATGAAGGCGATTGGCACCTGTTTGCCTCATCAAAAGAAGTGGCGAGGATCAAACAGGATAAACTGGCCATGGAAAAACTTGCCAGTAGTCCTGTTTCTGTCGGTCAGATACAGAACGAACCCGGCACCATAGTCTTGGGAGAGCCAGCGCGGGTATATGCCGGCTACGCGGGCCTAGTAGTTAATATGTCTAGGTATGCGTATGTCAAAATCAAAATTGACGGGCCAGAAAAAAAGTCATATTTTCTAGAGCCCGGCTCAAAGCTGGAAGATAATCTCATTCCAGGACAATATCTATCGTCCTGCGAACGAGATGGCCAAATTGTTGGAAGGCCGAGAATTTTCCATGTAACGGCCCAACAACATGATTTTATCAACAAAAAGGTACACTGGTTTTGCGTGTACCAAGACTAAGCAATTAACAAGGCGCCAAACAAAGGCGCCTTTATTTTATATAAAAAATAATCTAATTAGTTTGTCGTAAATGATCCGCCGCCGCCCGTGCCGGCGGGCAGATTCGTAAAGACAAAATAAGTGATGGCATACGCGGACATGATGATGATCAGGCCGATAATTGCCCGATAAATCATTTGCTTGGCTTTGTTCACCTTTTCTTCTTCGCCGCCCGCGGTCATCCAATTATAACCGGCTAGGATGATCAGGATGATGAAAATTACGCCCAAAAGCGAAAGAAAAACCGTAATAAGCTGGCTTAAAAATATTACCGGGCTTTGGTAACCCAGGCCGGTCTGATCGCCAAATAAACGAGTATTTGAATTCGATTCTGTTATTAATGACTCTTCAATGAATTTTCCCGCCCGAACAGTATTGATTGCAAAAAAAATCAAGTATATGAAGGAAATAAATGAAATTAATTTTTTTTGCATATTTAAGATAGCTTATTGAAAATAAAATACCAGATGGAGTAAGAGCCGATTATGATAATCAGGCCGATGATGGCGTAACGGATCGTGTCTTTGGCCTTGGTCACCTTGGCTTCATCCCCGCCCGCGGTCATCCAGTTATAACCGGCATAAATGATCAGGCCGATGAAAATCACGCCCAAAAGGGAAAGGAAAGTTTTGACTAATAAGCCGGCTGTCGCCAGCAATTCATTTTTCGGATTTCCAGAAATCTTGAAAATTCCTTGGCTTACTTCATCAAGATTTTTTGAGATGAAATTGCCAGCCAGCGCGGTCCGCGCCAGAACCAGTTGCCCGAGCAGGGTGAGAGAAAAATTAGTCAAAATTATCAGCTTTTTTTTCATATGATGATGAATTTGGGATAAACTTCTTAATTTATTGCGCTAAGGCTGAGTATTTTGTCTTAATTAGATGAAGGAGTGATGGTTTTTTCACTGACGACCTGGACAACGAACGCGCTGATCAGATACGCGGCCAGGATGATGATCAGGCCGATGACGGCCGCGGTCAAAAGCTTTTTCGCGTCTTCCACTTCCTGCTCATTACCGCGCGCCGTCATCCATTTATAACCGCCGTAAAGGCAGAGAAGCAAAAACAGCACGCCGACAAAAGACAAAGCCAGTTTAATAATCAGATTAAGCAAGGTCAAGAAATTGCCCCCATTGGCATAACCGGCGCCTTGTGGGCCGGCAAAATCTTGAAATTTATCACCGAACGCATCACTTATATTGGCGGCATGAGCAATCGGAAAAAAAATTAATAAACAACTCATTATAGATAAATAGAAAATTAAAAGAAAAGAAATTTTTCTGATTTTTTTCATATTTTTACAGCGGTGTTTCTTGGTATAATATTTCTTTTTGGGCATAAAATAATTGCTGGGCCAACCAAGTAATGAAATACGCGCCCAAAACAATCACCAAACCGATCAGCGCGCTTTTAATGATTTTTTTGGCGTTTTCCACTTCCGTGTCATTGCCCTGCGAAATCATCCAGCGCACGCCGCCGTAAAGCGTGAGGACAAGAAAAAATATCCCGACAAAACTCAGGACAAAATTGATTATTTTGCCTACTGCTTCACTGAAATTATTAGCCTTAAAGACTTTATTATATCCGCTGTCATTAGCGGTTTCGCCCGCGCCGCCGTCTTTAATCAGATCAAAAGCGCTGACTGGCTGGCCGATCAGCACCGCCAAGGTCATGATCACCGCTATGATAATAACCAGAAAAAAAATCGGATTATAAAAAAATTTCTTCAGCATGCGCTTAAGCTCCGCTTAAAGCCTCACCGACCAATTTGGTGATGGCATAGGCGGAAAAAACAATGACCAGGCCGATGATGGCCGCCATGATGATTTCTTTGGCTTTGGTGACTTTGCTTTCATCACCGCCGGCCGCCATCCACAAGAGCCCGCCGGCGATCATCAAGACCAAAAACAATATGCCGACAAAAGACAAGACCCAGCCCACGAGCTGGCCAATCATTTGCGGCATTGATTGGCCAGCAAAAGGAATAGGACTACCAAAAGCTATTCCCGCTGTTGTATCCAAACCAGTTTCATTAATTTTAGTGGCCAGAGTCAATTGGGGCAGAAAAATGATGACACTGAAAAATAATATTAAAATGGCATTTTTCATATTGTCCTGTTAGGCCGCTGATAAGCGCTTCCCAAGATCGGAAATTTTCCGGTCCTGGGAAGCGGGCTTGAATCATCTCAAGCCCGTTTGTCGGAAAATAATGGCATTATTTGTCTTACAAAAAATTCTTTTGCTCCGTCGGATTAGATCGTTCCCGTATTTACCAGATTGAAAGTGCTGGTGATAATCCATTGGACAATGGCGAAGGCGGAAATCACAATAATCAGGCCGATGATGCCAGCCACGATCAGCTTCTTGGCCTTGCCGACGCGGTCGTCATTGCCGCCGGCGGTAAGCCAGACAAAGCCGCCGTAAAGTATGACGGCCACAGCGATGATGCCAAGAAAAGTGAGGAAAAATTTGATAATGTTAACCGCCATTTCTCGAGGATCCTGATTAGAAGTTGGCAGGCCGACATTCTGCGCATAATTCAAGCCTAAATTAGCTGTCTGCGCATTAACTGACGCAACCATTACCAACATCGGCATCAAAAGGGCGAAAATCGCGACTGCCACCAGCAAAACATGGGAAATTTTTTTCATAATTCACCCCCTCTCTGTTTCGTTCCTACAGCTATTATATAGAAACGATTTTTTATGCTGTTAAGTTTTTATGCTGTAACTTCTGGAAAAGTTATCAACATAAGTATTTATATAATACCATATTTTTGCCCAAGCAACAAAATTATGTGAAAATTTTATGAT
>PCSD01000032.1:12730-13949 GCA_002771615.1 Candidatus Falkowbacteria bacterium CG23_combo_of_CG06-09_8_20_14_all_49_15 | reverse complement strand
AGAATAAAATTGCCGACTTGAAGATTTTAGCGAACAAATATCCGTCCGGATCCCTGGAAAGAAGAGCGGTGGAGACGGAGATTAAGAAGTTAGAAGTAAGAAGTTAGAAGTAAGAAGTTAGAAGTAAGAAGTAAAAAGTTAGAAGTAAGAAGTAAAAAGGAGGGAATTATGGGAGAAAAAAAGTATCAGGATATTGATGAAAGAACTTTTAATTTTGCGGTCAGGGTGATAAAAATGGTTTTGCAACTGCCAAACAATGTGGCAACCTGGAAAATCGGCGGGCAAGTAATCAATTCTGCCACCTCAATAAATTCAAATATCGTGCAAGCGCGTTGCGGTGTGTCAAAAAAGGATTTTGTCAATCACATGCGGATAGCTTTGAAGGAGGCAAAAGAAACGAAAAGGTGGTTAGAGATGTTGGTGGCAATCGGGATGACAACCCAAAAGATGATGAGTTTACTGTTGAATGAGAATGAAGAGATAATATGCATTATCGTAAAAATAATAAAGAATTCTAATTAATTCTAAATTCTTACTTCTAAATTCTAACTTAAAAATTGTGTTTGAATATTTAGAAAAATTCAATAAGCTGCCGGCTCAGATCAAGCAGGCGGTTTCCGGACCGGAAGCGCTGAAAATCATTGAAGATTTGGAGCAGGAATACGGCGTCGAGCTGGCCGCGGCCGTGATGCGCGTCATGGCCGGCGAAGTGGCGATCGTTGATCTGCCCAAATTTTTTATCTTTGAATTCAACCTGGACGGGGTGAAGGCCCGCGTTTTGTCCGAGCGATTGAAAGAGAAGATTTTTTCCCGCGCCGCCGATTATCTCGGCCTCAGCGTGGAAAAGGGCCTGCCCATTGAAGCGCCCGCGCCGCCGCGGAAATCTCCGCCCGCGCCCGAAGCCCGCGGTTCCGCTTTCTTTTTTTCGCCCGAAGACGAGGAAGAGGTCCGCACTTTGGCCCAGAAGATCAACTTGGATTTGGGTGATGACCAGCGCAACAGCCAGATTGAAGCCGAAGCCAAAGAGGTGCTGGCGAAAACCGGCATCAATTTCGCCAGCGCCGTGCTGGCCGAGCGCTGTCTCCACATCCTGCGGACTTATGTTAATGATATCCGCGACAAGATTGAAACCAAGGAATCCCTGACCAAGCCGCCTTATACCGGCGGCGTGGGCCTGGAGCCGGACAGCGCGGACAAGGCGATCGCCGCCATTGAAAGC
>PCSD01000032.1:0-12722 GCA_002771615.1 Candidatus Falkowbacteria bacterium CG23_combo_of_CG06-09_8_20_14_all_49_15 | reverse complement strand
CAAATTCAACCAGAAAATCGGCAAAGCGCCGTCTCGGATCAAGGTGCCGGAAGACAATGCCGGCCAGTCTTTGTCGGCGCCCGCCGTGCCGTCCCGGGACATCCCTTATGATTTTCAGGCCTTGAAAGATAAGGATAAAACACCCGCGGCCGCGTCTTTACCCGAAACATCGCCCACGACCGTGGAGACAAAAGAAACAGAGGTTGATCTGAATCCGTCTGAAGCCAAGTTGAAGAAGCCAATTGCGCTTCCGTCCATTCAGAGTTTAAAAATTCCGCCGTCGGCGGTCGCGGCGCCAGTTGAATCAGGAGGTGTTGCCGGAGGCGACCGAACTTCCCACCCGTCTCATTTGGAATTAAACATTCCTCCTGCCGCTCCGGAAACAATTTCCCGGCCAAGCCAGGTCATCCGCCGCGCGCCCGCGCCTTCCGGAAAAAAATCCATGGAAGACATAAAATATGTGCCAAAAATAGTCGGCCCGCTGGAAGAATTGAAGATTTTTGACGCCTTGACCTTCCGGCGGCTCAGCCGCGAGCCGGACAAGGCCGCGGATAAACTGACGGACAAGCTCGCCAATCTGGAAACGGAAAGCTTTGGCAAAAGGCGCGAAGGCGTGCGGGCGTGGCGGAATTCGCCACTTTTCCGGCTCTATCTGGCCATCGGCCTGGAGGCCTTGAACCAGAATCGGTCGGTCGGGGAAATCATGCAGACGCGCGCTAAAGCCGGCCTGGATTATCTCACGGATCGGGAATTCTCGGCTTTGGCCAAATTCAACCAAGCCATCCGTTTCCATTAAAGCCTTTTTCCTTTATTATTTATGCAACAATTCGTCGTCCCCCAATTCATTGACGTGGAAGACAAGATCATCGGTCCGGTCACCGTGCGGCAGTTCATCATCATGCTCTTCGGTTTCATGCTGATCGCTCTCTGCTACAAGATTTTTGATTTTTCCGCCTTCCTTTTTTTCGGTTTGATCATTTTTGCCGTTTCCGGAATTATTTCTTTCACCCGCATAAACGGCATGGCTTTCCATTTTTTCATTTTGAATTTTATCCAGACTTCCAAACGTCCGTCTCTCCGGGTCTGGGATAACCGCCATAACGCCATTAAGCGCGATGAAGCGGATAGCCGCAAAACTTTAGTTGAAGAGAAAAATACTTTATTAGCCAAACATTATGACGTTTCCCGCCTGGCTGAATTGGCCTTGATCGCGGATACGCACGGCACTTTCGGCGGTCGGACCACGGATCAGGAAAATGTCCGGCGGCCGGACACGGCCGAAGAAGATGCCCGGCCGGCCGGCCTGGCTGATGTCAATCAAAAAAAAGACTTGCCCATGACTGATTGACCGGTAATTTTTCTTTGGTCAAATTCGGCCATTAAATTAATCTGATCAGTCCGCGGGCAATCCAGCGAATAGAGAAATAAGATAAATAAGAAAATAAGAATAAAAAAATGAAAAGTACGGCGGTCAAAAGCAAAAAAAAATTTTCTTCGACACAGGAGCATTTGGATATCAACGAGATCAAGGAGGGCGTCCTGGTGATGCGCGATGGCACTTTACGCGCCGTCCTGCTCGTTTCCAGCATTAATTTCGCGCTGAAAAGCGAGGAAGAGCAGAATGCCATCATCGGCGCTTACGTCAGTTTCATCAACAATCTGGATTTTCCCTTCCAGATTGCCATCCAATCGCGGGAATTGAACATTGACGGCTATTTGGACAAGATGCGGCAGAAGGCCAAAGAACAGACGAACGATCTCTTGAAAGTCCAGACGAACGAATATATCCGCTTCGTGCAGGAATTCATCACGGCCGCCAAGATTATGAACAAGCGTTTTTATGTGACGGTCATGTATAATCCCTTGTCCGACAAGCAGAAACATTTTTTTTCCCGCCTGCTGGAGATTTTCAAGCCGGTCGGAATATTCCAGCTGAAAGAGGACCGGTTTTATAAGCGCAAGTCCGAGCTTGACCGGCGCGTGGCCAATGTGTCGAGCGGCCTGGCGTCCATCGGCTTGAACGCCGTTCAATTGGATACGCAGGGCTTGATTGAGCTGTTTTATACGAGCTATAATCCGGATACATCCCAAAACCAACCCTTGGCCGATGTCAAGGAATTGCGTTTGGCGGAATGAGCGGATCCGGCCGCGGCCATTGATGGTTTTTTCATGAAGCTTGCAGGTAAATCAGCTTGATAATAAAATAAAAAATCAGAGAAATAAGTTTAAAATCAAATATTGAAGAAACAATTATCTATGATAAATTTTTTGCAAAAGAAAAAGGAAAATTCTCCTCCGCCGGAGCCGGCGAAACCGGCGATCGACGCGGCCGGCGAAGCCTCTCTGGCCAAAGAATTGCTCGCGGAGGAAGAAGCTTATCGGCGGGGCATCGTTTATATCAGCGATTTGATCGCGCCCGCCAGTCTGCAGGTTTTTCCCAGCTATCTCTTGCTCGGCGGAAAATTCGTCCGCACTTTGTTCGTTGTCAACTACCCTCGTTACATCAGCGTCGGCTGGTTCGCGCCGATCATCAATCTGAACTACACTTTTGATATCGCCATGCATTTTTATCCCGTGCCCAGCGCCGTCATTCTGAAGCAGTTGAAAAAGAAAGTCGGCAATCTGGAAGCGCAGATCGTTTCGGACGCGGAGAAAGGCGCGGCGCGCGATCCTTTGCGGGAAACGGCCTTGCGGGACATCGAGTCCTTGCGCGACGCCTTGACACAGGGGATTGAGAAGTTTTTCCAGTTTGCTTTGTATGTGACCATCTACGCCGACACGAAAGAGGAGCTGGATCGCCAGTCGGACGAGATTGAAAATATTTTCGGCTCGCGGCTGGTCTATTCCAAAAAAGTTTTTTATCAGGCCGAACAGGGCTTCAACTCTACCTTGCCGCTCGCCAATGACGAACTTTATGTGGTTTTCAATATGAATTCTTCGCCGGTCGCTTCGTCATTCCCCTTCATTTCCAGCGAATTGACGAGTGACAACGGGATCCTTTACGGCATCAACCGCCACAACAACAGCCTGATCCTGTTTGATCGTTTCAGCTTGCAGAATGCCAACATGGTGGTTTTTGCCACGTCCGGCGCCGGCAAGAGCTACGCGATCAAGCTGGAAGTCCTGCGCAGCCTGATGCTGGGCACGGATGTCATCATCATTGACCCGGAATACGAATACAAACATCTGGCCGACGCGGCCGGCGGCACCTATATCAGCGTCTCCCTGTCCAGCGAAAACAAGATCAACCCTTTTGACTTGCCGCGCGCGATCGGCGGCAATGCCCGGCCAGGCGATATCATCCGGAGCGCGGTCATCACCGTCAAAGGCCTTTTGCGCCTGATGCTCGGCGACCTCTCGCACGAGGAGGATTCCATTATGGATCGGGCTATCCTGGAAACCTACGCCAAAAAAGACATCACTCCGGATTGCGATTTGAGCCGCGTGGAAGCGCCGATTATGCAGGATCTGCAAGACATCCTGGAAGGCATGGAAGGCGGCGCCGGACTGGCTTTGCGCCTGCGTAAATACACGCAAGGCACTTTTTCCGGCTTGATCAACAATCCGACCAATGTCAATATGAACAACAATTTGGTTTGCTTTTCCGTCCGCGATTTGGAAGACGAACTCCGTCCGATCGCGATTTACACCATTGTCAATTACATCTGGAATGTCGTCCGTTCGGAAATGAAGAAGCGGATTTTGGCCATTGATGAGGCCTGGTGGCTCATGCAGCACGAAGACAGCGCCAAATTCATCTATGCTCTGGTGAAACGTTGCCGCAAATACTATCTCGGTGTCACCACCATCACCCAGGATGTCAACGATTTTCTCCGTTCCCCGTACGGGCAGGCGATTGTTACCAATTCCGCCCTCCAATTGCTTTTGAAGCAGTCGCCCGCCGCCATTGATTTGATCCAGAAGACTTTTGTCCTTACTGAAGGAGAAAAATATCTGCTTTTGGAATGCGGCGTGGGGCAGGGGATTTTTTTCGCCGGCAATAAGCATGCCGCCATCAACATTGTTTCCTCCTTGACCGAGGACCAGCTCATCACTTCCGACCCGCGCCAGCTTTTGGAAATTGAAGAAGCTAAGAAGGATTTCGCCGCCAGCCTGGAAAACGGCGAAACGGACGAGAAGGACATGGATATCGGTTGATTAATCCTTATGGCGTGTTATAATTAGATTAAAGCGAGAGATATGGAGAAAAAAAAGCTGATTATTATTTTTTCCGCCTTTTTCGGCCTAGCGGTGATTATCGCCTTATTTTTGTTTTTCCGGCGGACAGACGAATCATCCGGCGGAGAAACGCCCGCCGTGGGCCGGCCGGGCAATATTCAAGCCACGGTGCCGACCGCGCCGGCGTCGCTTGAAATTGGCGCCACGCAGCAGGAAATTAAGAAAATTGTCATTGCCGAAAATCCGATTAAGTCGGCGGTTCTAAGCAAGCTGGATTTGGAAAAATTGGCGGCCAGTTTTGCCGAACGTTTCGGCAGTTATTCCAACCAGGCTAATTTTGCCAATATCCGCGATTTACAGGTATTCATGACGGAAAAAATGCGCCGCTGGAGCGCGGGTTATATCCAAGATTTATCAAATGCGAGCGCCGATAGCACGATTTATTATGGTATATCCACGAAAGCCGTCGGCCGGACATTCTCAACCTATGATGCCGATGATGGCCGGGCGGAGATTCTTATCTCCACCCGCCGCCGCGAATCATTCAGCACAGCGGCTAATAGCAAGGTTTTCAGCCAGGACATCAAAATAAACTTGATCAAGCAAAATGATGTTTGGCTGGTGGATGGAGCTTTTTGGCTGGACAAAGATTGATTTTTTTTGGGGTCCGGGCGTTTTTCCTTAACCAAAAATATTTTTTAAAATTTTGTGCGTAAAGTAACCGCGTTTTTTTGTTATTGGCCGGTAAAAATAACAAAAGAGAACATTGTGAGTTAGTTCATAAAATTTCCTAATCACTATTCACTGCCAAACTTTTTTGCAGAACCCAAATTAATATGTCTTTTCCAAATAAAGATCCGAATGTAAAATTATTTGTGGCCAGTTCGGCCGCAATTTTTGTGTTGTTCGCCGTTGCCTATTTCTTTTTCTCTTGGCCGTCATTATTGTTCAAAGCGCCGGCCCGCTCGGCGGCCCAGGAAAACCAGTTTTTTTTCCGATCCGCGGACAAGGCGCAAGACCCTTTCATCACTCGTATTGTCAGTCTTAAGGATGTACTGGACGGGCCGATCATTTCGGCCGCGGATCCGCATCAAGGCGATTTATCCGCACCGGTGAAAGTGGTGGTCTATTCCGATTACCTCTGTTCGTTTTGCCGCGAGCAGGAAGAGGCGGTCCGTTCCGTTCTTGCTGATTACGGCGACCGGATCGTTTTTATCCGTAAGGATTATCCCGAAGCGGACAAAAAATCGCTTTCCTGGCAGACGGCTCTCGCGGCCCGCTGTGCCGGCGCGCAAGGCCGATATTGGGAATATCATGACTATTTATTATCGTTGGGCATGTTGGAAAATTCTGATTTATTGCCCGCCGCTTCCGCGGCTGGAGCGGCCGAGCAGGATCTCACTGGCTGTTTGGCAAACCGTCAGACCGAATCAGCCGTGGTTGATAATATGGCCGAAGCAAATACCCTGGGCATTACCGGTGTGCCTTTCGTTTATATCAATAATTTGGCGCTTTTTGGCGCTGTAACCAAGGAAGAATTGCGCGCCGCGATTGATAAATTCCTGCCTGGTCAGCCAAATAGCCAGCCGTAATCTTTTTATTTTATGTCTAATTTAGTTTATGTTTGCTCGTCTTGCCAGGCCCGCAGTCCGAAATGGAGCGGGCGCTGTTTGTCTTGCGGCGCTTGGGGTTCTCTGCGGGAAGAAATTGAAGATAAAGGCAAAAAGGCCCCTTGGTCCGCGGTCGCGCCGGCGGAAACGATTGGTCTGGCCACTTTGCCAACGGCCGGGGAAGCCCGGCTCGCGACCGGGCAGGGGGAGATTGATCGAGTGTTTGGCGGCGGCTTCGTGCCCGGAGCCGTGGCGCTGATCGCCGGCGAACCGGGTATCGGCAAATCAACATTAGTTTTGGAAATTGCCGGTTTTTTGGGGCCGGATCATCCCCAGCTTTATGTCAGCGGCGAAGAATCGGCCCGCCAAGTGAAAGATCGCCTGGACCGCCTGCCGGGCGATTTCCGCGGCCTGCGTTTTTTGGCGGAAACCAGCATTGAGAAAATCATTTCCACTTTGGCGGCTTCTCAGCCGGCTTTGGCCATTATTGATTCGGTCCAGACCATGGCGGTCGCCGCCGTTCCTTCCGAACCGGGCAACATCGTCCAGATCCGCGCGGTCACGGCCGAATTGGTGGCGATCGCGAAAAAAACCGGCTTGGTTGTCCTGCTGATCGGTCATGTGACCAAGGACGGCCAGGCGGCCGGCCCCAAAAGCCTGGAGCATATGGTGGACACGGTGATCTATCTGGAAGAGGAAAAAAGCCGCGGCTTCCGCATCTTGCGCGCGGCGAAAAACCGTTTCGGTTCCACGAATGAAATCGGCATTTTCACCATGACCGGCCGTGGCTTTGAAGCCGTGCCGAATCCGTCTTCGGCTTTCATCCATGAGCGCGCCGAATCCCAGCCCGGATCGGTGATCAGCGCCATTATGGAAGGAACCAGGCCGTTTTTGGCGGAAATCCAGGCCTTGACGACCAAGACGGTTTTTGGCTGGCCGCAGAGGAAAGCCGCCGGCCTGGATGTCAACCGTTTGCAAATTCTGGCCGCGGTCCTCCATAAGCGGGCCGACATCAATCTGGCCAATCAGGATGTCATTGTCAATCTGGCCGGTGGCTTGAAGGCCGCGGATCCGGCCTTGGATCTGGCTATTTGCTTGGCGGTCATTTCTTCTCTTCTGAACCAGCCGCTTGGCCGGCGGACCATGGCCGTGGGTGAAGTCGGCTTGGGCGGCGAAATCCGGCCGCCGGGCAAATTGAAAGCCCGCTTGCGGGAAGCGGCCAAGCTCGGCTATACGGCCGCGATTGTGCCGGCCGGCGATTACGGCCAAACCGGCTTAAAAATAATCGCGGTTGACAAACTGGCCGATCTGGTGCCCAAGATTTTTACCCCTCCAAGCAAATGATTTATCCTGAATCATTTTATCAGCGCAGCGCTTTGTCGGTTGCCCGGGATTTGCTCGGCTCCTGTTTGGCGCGCCGTTCTGGCGCCGGGCCAGCCGCTCTTTGGCGTATTGTGGAAACCGAAGCCTATCAAGGGCCGCTTGATTTGGCCAGCCACGCGAGTCGCGGACGGACTGCCCGCAACGCGCCGATGTTCGGGCCGCCCGGCCGCCTCTATGTCTATTTGGTTTATGGCCTGCACCACATGCTCAATATCGTGACTGGTCCGTCCGGCTGGCCGGCCGCGGTGCTTATCCGCGCCTTAGAGCCAGTCTCCAAAACAGATCAGACAAGTGAAAAATTTCCATCCGGTCCAGCGAAATTAACAAAAGTTTTGCGCGTTGATCGATCTGATAATAATTTGCCGGTATTTGACGCGAACGGTTTGATGGTCATTAGATCCGGAGCGCGCCGCTCGGGAGAAAAAATTATGCGTGCGCCCCGCGTCGGCGTTGATTACGCCGGCCCGTACAAAGATAAATTATGGCGCTACTATCTGGCCGGCAATCCATATGTTTCAAAATATTAAACAGCCGAAATTTTTAGATCAATATTTTGGCTTTTGAGATGATACTGCAAAATTGGTAAGAAAAATTTGCCAAGAAAAAGACCGGAATGATTTTCCGGTCTGTTATTTTTTTGTTAGGCTTGAGCGGCCTGTCTCGGAGCCGGGTGCAGGATGCGGCTCCAGTCAATCGGCCGGCCCAGCATATCGGCGGCGTCAAAAATAGCCGCGACCTGCTCTTCATAATCAAGGATAGAACTTTCGTTGTCTATAGCTTTGATCCGGTCATAGAGCCATCTTTCAATGGTCACTATGTACAGATCATAAGGCGGTCGCGGCAGACCGGCCGCAGAAAGCCTTTTTATGGCGGCTTTGACCGCGCATTTTTGGTGGACCGGCCCGGCCTGCGTGAAAATAAAGGCCTCTCCGTGGATGGGGAGATGGCACTGTTCGCAGTAATACTTAAAAAATTTTTTTTTAATTACTTTTTTTCCACCCATTTTTTCCTCCTTTTTTTGTTTTTTGTTTTGTTTGGTAGGCGGCTTGTTCGCCGCTAATATTTTTATTATGGCCAAGATTTTCGGATTTGTCAACAGAAATGATTTATTTAAATTTAGCAATTTTTTGAAGGAACGCATTGGTTAGAGTTTAAAATTTTATTCCCGATGGATATCAAGATCTTCCGAAGCGAATTTTTCCGCGAGCCTTGGCCAAACGGATAAATGATTGTCTTGCGCGAACAATTTCTCCGCCCAAGCACGGGCTTTTTTCATCAGGGCATAATCAAAAAGATTCGCCACTTTCATTTCCGGGAAGCCTTTCTGGTCCGTGCCGAACATTTCGCCCGGCCCGCGGAATTTCAAGTCCATCTGGGCCAGCGTGAAGCCATCGTGGTATTTGCTCATCAAGGCCAGCCGTTCAAGTGTCTTGTCGTTCTGGCTGTCGGAAAAAAGCAAGCAATACGATTGCCGCAAACCGCGTCCGACGCGGCCGCGGAATTGGTGGAGTTGGGCCAGGCCGAAGCGATCCGCGCCTTCAATCATCATGACCGTCGCGGCCGGCGCGTCCACGCCCACTTCCACCACGGCCGTGGCCACCAAGATTTTTATCCGGCCGGCCTGGAAATCAGCCATGATTTTTTCCTTCTCCCGGGCGTGGAGGCGGCCGTGAACCATGGCCACGGACAGATCGGCGAATATCTCTTTATCCAGCTTTTCATATTCTTCCTTGACGGATTTCACCCCCAATTTGTCCGAAAAATCCACGAGCGGACAAATGATGTAGGCCTGTCCGCCGCGATCAATCTCTTGTCTGATAAAGCGGTAGGCGCCGGATCTTTTTTCTTCCGGGACCGTAAAGGTGGCGATTTTTTTCCGGCCGACCGGCTGGTCCTTGATGATAGAAACGTCCAAATCACCATATAATGAGAGGGCCAGGGTGCGGGGTATGGGCGTGGCGGTCAGGGACAAGAGGTGGGGACAGAAGCCGTCGGCGCCGTTTTTGTCCACGAGCGCCTGTCTTTGGGCCACGCCGAAACGGTGCTGTTCGTCAATCACGGCCAAACCGAGCCGATTGAAACGGACTCTTTCATTCAGCAGGGCGTGCGTGCCGATGATGATTTTCGTTTCACCTTGGGCGATGATTCGGAGCAGGTCTTTTTTTCCGGTTTTGGCGTCCGGCGATTTTTCGTCCGGCCGGCGCCAAACGGCTTGGCCCCCGGTCAGCAAGGCCAAAGAGCTGTCCGCGCCGGCCAATTTTTTGAAAGTTTCAAAATGCTGGCGGGCGAGTATTTCCGTGGGCGCGAGCAGGACCGACTGCCTTTGATGGGCCGCGGCATTAAGCATGGCCAGCAGGGCGACCACGGTTTTACCGCAACCCACATCGCCTTCCACCAAGCGGGCCATGGGCCGGTCCTTGTCCAGGTCCTGAAAGATTTTCCAAGCGGCCAGTTTTTGCCCGTCCGTCAGCCGGAAAGGCAGGCGGCGGACGAAATTTTTTATCAACCCGGATTGGAAAGGGATTGGTTCGGCCGGCTGGTTTTGCCAGCGCGCGCGGACAGAGATATTTTTCAATTGCCAAAGAAAAAGTTCTTCAAAAGCGAGCCGTTGCCGGGCTTTTTCCAGTTGCGCGGCGTTGGCCGGGAAATGGACCGCCCGGATCGCGGCGGCTCGTGGCAGAAAATTTTCTATTTTGATAATTTCCGCCGGCAGCCAATCCGGCAAATGATCCGTTACTGAGACCGCTTGTTTGATCAAGAAGCGGATTTGTTTCTGGGTCAGGCGGGCCGTCAAGTGGTAATTCGGCACCAGCCCGCAAGTATGCAAGCCGGGCGCGGCTTTTTCATCCAGTCCGGAAATTTTTTCATAGACCGGCGATTTCATAACCGGGCTGCCCGGCTCTCCCTCCACCGGTCCGGCCAGGGAAATGAATTCGCCGATTCGGAGATTTTGTCCGAGATAGGGCTGGTTGAACCAGACGATTTTGACGGTGCCGGTCTGGTCCGCAATGATCGCTTCGGTCAGATGCAGGCGCCGGCGGAAACTGCGCCGGCTTTGGATGATTTCCAGGCGTCCGGCAATGCTGGCCGGCCGGCCCGGGCGCAGATCTTGAATCAGCGTCCGGCGGGTATAGTCGTCATAGCGCCAGGGAAAATATTCCAGCAAAGCGGCCGCGGTTTTAATGCCCAGCCGCGCCAGCTGGCCGGCCGTGGTTTTTCCGACCCGGTTCAAATCGGCAATTGGCGAGTTCAAGTCAAGCATAATATTATTTTATCACAAAAAAAGCCGCTTGGCCCGCGGCAGGCAAATGCTTTAAACGGGAGCTGGGCGCCAGGCTCAGAACCAGGAAAAAAGTTTGGCCAGGAATAGTACGTAAGTAATTAGAAAAAAAGCCCCTTCCCAGATATGGATCTTTCGGGAAATGCCGGAAATGACGAACATCAACGTGCTGACGGCCATCAGCGGCAGGCCCAGAGAATAAGTCTGGTCATCAATCGGCAGGGTTTTGAAGAGACCAGGCAAACCGACCACAACCAGGATATTGAAGACATTTGATCCAAAGATGTTGCCCAGAGCGATCTCTGATTTTTTCGCCCAAGCCGCTTTGATTGATACCAGCAATTCGGGCAGAGAGGTGCCGAACGCGACGGCCGTGATGGCGATCAGTCCGGTGGCGATATGCAAGCCGGTGGAAATGGCAATCAGGCTGTCAATCAGATATTTGGCGCCAACAGCGAGGGCAGACAGACCGAGTAGGAGAAAAAGAACATCTTTGATCGAAATTTTTCCTATTCCGCTTGGCTCGGTAGCGGCGGGCAGGGTCGCGGATCGGCGGTCAGAGCGCGACGGCAGGACTTCAAGATCGCCATTTTTTTCGTCAATATTTTTTTGTTTGCCGGTATAAAGCAGATAGACGCCATAAGCTGCCAGCAGGACGATTGATTCGCCCAAGTTAATTTTTTTGTCCCAGGCGGCGCCCAGAAAAATAATGGTGCTGATGAAAAGAAGCGGCAGATCCAGGTCAATCAAGCTTTTTTTGACGGTTAAACAGCCGGCCGCGACGGCCGATAGGCCGATAATCAGCAGGATGTTCGCGATGTTGGAGCCGACCGCGTTGGCGGCCACGATGTCCGGTACGCCTTTCCAGACGCCGGCCAGGGCGGAAATCAGTTCCGGCAGGGAAGTGCCGACGCCGACAATCGTGATGCCGATAATAAAAGGCGATAAGCCAAAAGCCAAACCAATTTTTTCCGCGCTGGCAATCAGCCAATCCGCTCCTTTCACCATGAAAAAGAGTGAAACGCAAAAAACCGCAATCCAGAGAATCAGCATAAAAAAAATGATTCTTTAGACAATTCCGCGGGTGCGATATGTAATCCGAATGGCTTGAATTTACATGTCGGCCGGCCGGCAAAGACCGCAGATAAAATAATAACTTTGAAAAATTGTCAGTCAGTTAATCGGTGGATCGGGCCGAAAAATTACCAGCCACCAATCAACTTCTCGCGCTTATTTTTTCCCGCATGCCGGTCTACCCGCAAAAGTTATCAAAGAGTCAATGATATTTGATAGTCTAAGATAAAATGGTGCTCTCGCTAGGAATCGAACCTAGATTACAAGATCCGCAATCTTGTGTCCTATCCATTGAACGACGAGAGCGGCAAAAACCGCTTAAAGCTTGAATAATTTGGCGAGCGATTCGGATAAAGGTTCGTGCGTGCGTTCCAGGTCTTCGGGCAGGTATTGTAGCAGGAATTTTCTGACCGTCAAGGGGTTCTTTTGCTCCAAGGGTATGGATAGGCGCGGCAGGAAGCCGTTTTTTCTTTCACAGTATAAGTTTTTTATCCCGTCTCTCGGTTTATATACCACGCTGAAATTTTTTAACTCGTCAAAATCATAGAATTTTCGTCCGAGCCGCAGACCTTCATAATTTAAACTGACCTTGATGATGTTCGGTTCGTTTCGGTCATTCAGGATGATCACGATTGCGGCCAAAACCACCAGGACCGCCAGGAGAAAATTATTGGACAGCAGGGCAAAGACGATTAAGCCGCCCCCCGCCGCCGCGGCCAAATAATACCAGGCCGTCGGCCGTTGGTATTGATGATATTCCGGGACTTGCCAATTGATTTCGGCCAGCTGGTCGCTTTCTTCCCTGGCAATGGCCGATTTTTTTTCTTTTTCCAAGGGCATAATGTTTGACAATTAACCGCATTTATAGATATAGTATATCATAACAATAATTTGGATTATAGTAAATAGAAAAAATACAAATAATCAGAGTATTTTTTAAATCTGGCCAGCAAATTTTTTTATTGGTCAAACAAGCAGTCTTGTTTTGTCCGTCCTGGCGATGAAATCCGCTTTAAACTGTTTATAAAACAATGGCTGCGATTTTGGGGAAGGGTGGCCGAGTGGCTGAAGGCGGCGGTTTGCTAAACCGTTGTCTCGGGGTTTACCCGGGACCGAGGGTTCGAATCCCTCCTCTTCCGCAGAAAGAAACTTCCGAATCCGAAAGGTGGGAAGAAGCCCGCGCCGAAGGCGCGGGA
>PCSD01000019.1 GCA_002771615.1 Candidatus Falkowbacteria bacterium CG23_combo_of_CG06-09_8_20_14_all_49_15 | reverse complement strand
CTAGTCTAGGTATCTAGTCTAGAGCCTGTTTTATTATATAGTCCTATCATCAATTTTTAATATCGAAAAGAGGATATGGGTTGATTCTTTTTTTGACAAAGAAGTTTTAACTTCCGCTCAAAGTTGGCGTATTGCCAGACGGTTATTTTTTCCAAATCTAAAATTATCAATAATAATTTTTTTACGCTATATTCTTACCGCGATCATCTTATGCGTACTTTTAATGGTCGTCATTAATTTCGCTATCATAAACCGCTTCCCGGATACTTGGATTTTTTTGGTGAACATGTTTTCGGTGGCATCATTGTTCATATACTTTTATTATCTGAAAGTTAAGTTGCGTTATGTTTATTTTATTTTTTTGGATTACTATAATTCTGATGGTTTTTCTTGCGCTAGGATCATAAAAGAAATGAATAGGTTCAATCAAAAATACAAAGAAGTAACTGCGACTCGCACATTGCTTTTCATACTTGGTTCACAACTTATAAACTCAATTTCATCTTACGTTTTATCTGGATTGCAGACAGGATTGGGAAGCTTTGGATTGGGAGGAAAAATCTTGGGAAACTCAATGAGAATTTTTGGCGAGGAATTATCAAAACAACTGACATCATTTAGCCGCATGATTGCAGTTTATCTGCTCTACAAATTCATTAGGTCTGAATTATACGACGAAACGCAATTTATCAATAAAAGTGTATATGAATTGAAATAATAAAATTGCAATAAGGAATTTTTGATTTTTGGCATTCATTACTGACCCCTCTGCCCAAAAAAACAAAGACAAAATTCAATTAAATCATTTCGGAAATGCTATTTCGCAAATCGCGAAAAAAAAGAAAAAGTAAAAATCAGATAACAACGAGTATCCGGTTACGGCTCTTCCGAGAGCCTCCACCTAAACCCTCATCTCTTAGATCGACGAGGGTTTAGGTGAAATAAGCTTAAATAAGCTTGTCTGATAATCAAAATTTGATTTAAACACCACAATGCCAAATTTATAAATCACTCAAAAAATCCAAACACTAAAAGCCTTGGAGAGCTGGGGAACAATATAGCGCTTTGCAATATCCATATCGGCAAAGAAATAACCATCGATTATCATGGAATAGACGTGAATAAAATTGATTTTGACGTAAAAAATTATTGGATTTTCAGGCTTAATTATTTTTTAACTAATAAAAATATATATGCTAAAAAAAATTGCGCAGAGCAACCAACGCCCGTCCCAGAACCGGCGGAATCTTTTGCGGTGGATTTCTTGAATGCCAGAGGAATAGAAATTAAAAAAGCCATTTCAGAAATGGGCTTTGTGTTTCGTCACAGTGGTCCTGACGGTGAAGGCAAAGTTTTTTTTGAGGGGCAACGCGCTGATGGAACAACTATTAGAATCTCTATTGAACAAGGCGCTGGATATACAGCGCCGGCGGAAATAGCCAATAAAGAAAAAAAGGCCAACTAAGCTGATTTGTTATTCCAGGTTTAAAAGCTCCTGCCAACGGTTGATTTCCGCCACGAACCTGTCTTTATTTTCCGCTTTGATCGGCTCGCCCGGCGGCAAAACTTCTTTCAAGGGATTGATTTTTACGCCGTTCTTGACCATCTCATAGTGCAGATGCGGGCCGGTGGACAAGCCGGTGGAACCGACATAGCCGATCACCTGTCCTTGCTTGACTTTGTCTCCCCTTTTCACGGCAAAACCGGACAAATGCGCGTAATTGGTGCTGTATGTCCCGTTATGACGGATGGAGATTTTCCGGCCGTAACTTCCCTCCCAGGCGGCCAAAACGACTGTGCCGTCTCCGACCGCCCGCACCGGCGTGCCCAGAGTGGCCGCGTAATCAATGGCGCGGTGGCCGGTGGAGATGTTAAAAGCCTGGATATAGCGCAAGCCGGCGGTGAAGCCGGAAGAGATATATTTGAAAGCCACTGGCGCCTTCAAAAACATCCTTTGCGCGGAATGGCCGTTTTCGTCATAAAAACCTCGGTTCTGTTCGTCTTCCGTGAAATAATACACTTCAAACCGTTCGCCGGCGTTATTATACACCCCGCCCAGCACCTGGCCGGGCATGATGAATTTTCCCTCAAGATAACGCGCTTCATAGGCAAAAGCAAATGTGTCGCCGGCGCGCGGATCCAAAGCGAAATCAATTTCCCAGCCGAACGCGTCCGCCAAGGCGATGATGGCGCGGATGTCAATGTCGTTGTCCAAGGCCGCCTGGTACATTGACGATTCCACGGTCGCGTGGGCGGTCTGAATTTTTACTTCGTAAGGGATCGGCCTGATGCGCGCCTGCCAATTGCGCTCCTGGCTATTGTCCATCCCCTCGGACGTACTGGAGGCGGATCGGCAAACGACCAGCTCGTCTTCGGTGTCAAGCCGATAAAGAAGAAAATAATCATCGCCGGTTTCGTAATCGCGGTTCAAAAAAAACGACCGGCCGACATTGATTTTGGCCAGATCGTAAACCGGCTGGGCCGCTGTATAAATGGCGTTCGCGGTCGATGTGGCCACGCCGGCGCGCGCCATTATCTGGCCGAACACATCACCGCTCATGACCGGCCACTCTTCAATGTTTTTTATTTCTTCTTGTCTCTCCGGGACAGCATTGTCCTGTACATAGATATCCGGCGATATTTGACTTTTATGCTGGGTAAAAAAAATCCTCTCCCTTTGCCAATAGCCTACTCCGGCCATAATACTCATTACTAAAAATATATATTTTTTCATATATATCCACGCTTAAGGCGAAAAAAATCTTCATCACTTATGAAATACGCAAATTATTTGCGAATTTTATAAAAAAACTCTTTCGCGGAAAAAAATAGGAAAAATAACCATGTAAAAAACACACGAATATAATTATACCACAATCCGCGAAATGAAAAAGCCGTCTGCTCAAGGCAGACGGCGGCTTTTTTATTGGATAACCAAGGGTAAAGTCCGGCCATCCAAAATGACCGGCCCCTGGATGACATGCGGACCGGGCGCGTTGACCGGCTCCAGCACGACATCGTAATAAAAATCTTCGCGGACCAAAACCTGGTCGCCGCTCATGACCTCGGCAGTCACGCGGTTCCGGCCCAAAGGCAGCCAGGCCATGGAATCAATCATGGTCACGGTTGATCGCCAGCCCCAACCCTGCGGACTATAGGTCCGCCAGTCTGTGGCGCGGGTTTCACCCGGTTTTAAATGCCAGATCAGGCGAGACTTGATCGGCTGGAAAATGTTCTCCAGCCACAAGGTGGCGAAGATCGGCTGACCGATCCGGAAAATCGGCGGATAGACGATGTCAATCGGACGCCAATCGCGCGGATCGCCGCCTAAAGAAAAAGTCATCCGGTGTTGCAAGGGATTCCCGGCCACCTGGATCCGGGTAACGCCGATTTGCGTCCAATTCTGGCCGTCCTCGCTCCAGAACAGACGGAATTCGTGGGTGCCGATAATCACATCTTTATATGTATTATGATATACCCACTCATTCCAAGCCCATTCGCCGGTGTCAAAAGTAACGCCCCGCAGATCAGACTTTCCGTCCGGCGAAATCCATTCCATCCGGGCGTGGATCCGCCCCTGGACCCAGGAAAAAAACGAGATAAAATGGATCTGATCGTTCATCACCTGAAAAACGGTCTTGGGCGTGCCATAGACAATATAATACTCCCCGTCCGAGAAGCCTTCTTCCAGATAATCCGTGCAGAAAACCTGCAAATCGCCATATGCGGCGCTGTGGGCCTGATCGCTAAAAATTAGGTAGAAGCAAACAAAAAAAATGCCCGCGATTAAAAAAACCATCAAATAAAATTTTAGTTCTTCTTCCAACTTTTTTAATTTCCCCATGGCTCCCTCCTATTTTTAATTTTTAAAAAGAACAAATTTGTTTTATATTTACATAAAAAAAAATTTTTGTCAAATTTATTCCCTGACCGGTCATGTGAAAATTTTATGATAATGTCCTACTAGCGTCATATAGAAATGTCCTATCTGATGTGATAAGGTATTTAGTTATTTAATCAACTAAATCACT
>PCSD01000109.1 GCA_002771615.1 Candidatus Falkowbacteria bacterium CG23_combo_of_CG06-09_8_20_14_all_49_15 | reverse complement strand
TCGTTTTTGCCCCCAAAATTGAATACAAATTAGTCGCCGAGCGAAGCGAGGCGAACACATTTTCCTTGCAATTTCCTAAATGGTGCCGCGGGAGGGAATCGAACCCTCATGATGTTACCACCAACGGATTTTAAGTCCGTCGCGTCTACCAATTCCGCCACCGCGGCCGATCCGGGCCGAACTTGCTTTTTTGGCTGTTTTCAGCCTATGATTGAATATATAATTTTTTTCGTTAGTCTGTCAATGCGGCCCGGTTTCCGAGCGCTTGTCGGGATTAATGGCCGGGGGAATAAATAAGCCGGAGTCAGCGTATTATATATATAAGCAATAGTGGGAAAAATGACCGAAAATAATCATTATCAAGCCAGTGAAAAAGATCGTGAAGACCTTGATTTCGTCCAAAAATCGCTATTGCGGCCGGATGATTTTGCTATGATTATCAAGAAATACCGCGAACCTCTCGCCCGCTATTGCTTTCGTCTGACCGGCGTCGATCCTGAAGAAATTGAAGATCTTCTGCAGGAAATTTTTTTAAAAGCTTATCTCAACCTGAATGACTTTGACCAGAATCTGAAATTTTCTTCCTGGATCTACCGCATTGCCCATAATCATTGCATCAGTTACCATCGGAAGAATAAAGCCCGGCCCCAGGGCTGGTCATCTGAATTAACAGATGAAGTCGCGGCCAAACTGGCGGCTGATTTTGACTTGGAAAAAGAAGTGGACGCTCTTTTGCTGGAGGAAAAAATCAATGTGATTCTGGACTCTTTGGATAAAAAATACCGAGAAGTGCTGGTGCTGAAATTTATTTTAGGCAATAATTATCAAGAAATTTCTGATATTATCAAAAAGCCAATCGGCACGGTCGGCTCTTTGATCAATAAGGCTAAGAAGAAATTCAAGTCTGCTTGGCGGGAAAAAAATCTGCTGGCATCCGGAAAAATTTAATCTTTATCAATATGACAGACCACAACAATTTAACCGAAAGAATCCTTGAAAAAATCAAGGGCGAAAGCCTGACGCCCAGGCCGAAATGGCTGTTCGCGGCAAAAAATCTTTTTTGGTGGGCCGGCGGCGCTTTTTTTCTCCTGGCCACCGCTTCCTCCGGCGCCATGGTTTTTTTCCTTTGGCGCCACGATCAGCTTGATTTTTATCGCCATGCCCATGGCCACCCCCTGGAACTGTTCTGGACGCTTGTCCCATTTTTTTGGCTGTTCTGTATCGCGGTTTTTCTGGTCCTGGTGTACTATTATTTCAAGCGGACGAAAAAAGGTTACCGCTATTCAAGGGCTATGATCATCGGCGCCGGCGCTTTGGGCGCGATTTTGATCGGCGCTTTTTTCCATTTTTTCAATTTCAGCCAGCCGCTTGATGATTTTTTGGGACGGCAGGCTCCTTTTTACGACCGCGTGATCAACCCGCGGGTGCATTTCTGGTCGGATCCGGCCCAGGGCCGTCTGGCCGGATTGCTTATCCAGGAGAAGGCGGCTGACAGTTTCGGCTTGCTTGATCAGAAAAAGAAGGAATGGACCGTGCTTACCGGCCAGATGGTTTTTCGCGAAGGCGCGGATCTGAGGATCGGCGAGTCGGCGCGCTTTATCGGACAGATTTCCAGCACCAGTATTTTTACCGCCTCCGAAGCCTTGCCTTTCGGCCCGGGCCGGGAATTCTGGCGCCGTCCGGAATTCGTCCCTTGGGCCGGCAGAAAGCTGGGCGATCCAGTTTGCCCGTCGGGCGCGCAGAACAGCCGCGGCTTTGTCCAGGAAAAAGCTGGTTACCGGCCGGTTTTCCATCCGCTGGTCCGGGAAGCGCTGCTGGAAGGCCTGCGGGATAAAAGCGGAATGATCAGGGAGGCCTGGCCAAATGATCCGGCTTTGGTTGAAAACCTGGAATCGCTTGCCTTGCCGGCCGAATTGCTGGAAATTTTGCGGCCGGAATAAAACGGAAATGACCTTGGGAAGAAAAAAATCCCGGCCAGCGTAGTAATAATCAGAAGCGCTTAATAAAGAGATCTCTTCCCCGGGATAAAATTAACAAATAATTCCCGGAACCAGAGGGTAAATCAGCCAGCCTGGTTCCGGACAAACCACAATGAAAAATAATAAAAAATTGACGATTGCGGCCGCGGCCCTGGTGGCTTTGGCCGCCGTCGGCAGCGTCGCTTTCCTGACTTACGCGCAGGGCAATGAAACTGCCCCGGCCGCCGGCCAGTTCAGAGACAAAGGAGCGCGCAATCGGGAAAATTTGACTGAGGAGCAGAAAACCGCCTTGGACGCCATGCGCGCCGAAAGGCAAGCGCAACGGGAAACCAGACAGGCGGAGATGAACGCCGCCATCGCGGGCGGCTATGAAAAATTTTCCGCCTTCATCAAGGAAGAGCAAGGGGAAAATTCTCCTTGGCGGGAAAAAATCAACGCGGAAAATTTTGCCCAGTTCGCGGACGCGCACGCTCTGATGACGAAAGCGCACAGTATTTTGGCCGGCCTCGGCCTGGATGAATCAGGCTTCGGTCCGGGTCGGATGGGCAAAGGCGGTGCCGGCGCAATGGGCGGAATGCGCGGCGGATGCCCGATGCTGAATAGCCAGTAAATTAAAGACTGTTAAAAAAAATGATGCCGAACCGGTTGATAAACCGGTTCGGCATCGACTAATTATTAAAATCGGATATTGGCGTGATATTTTTCTTTGTCCAGGCACAATTTTTGGCGAGCAAAGCATTTATCCGCCATAATTTTTTAAGATAAATTTTGTTATTTAACGCAAAGGTTTATGAATAACAGAAAAAAATATTTTTTTCTGGCCGCTTTGAGTATTGGCCTGATTTTTGTTTTGTCCGCCTGTTCAAACGGAAATTCGGCCGCTGGCGATGAAGATAAAAAAATGGATAATGCGCGCCGTCCTGACTTCGGCCAGCCGGAGCGCCCGGCAGACTTGTCCGGACTGGTCAAGTCCATGTCCGGCAATCAGGCGACGATTTTGAAATTGGATCGGCCGGCTCGGACTGACAGCGAAACGGGCGGCCAGGCGCGAGCGCAGGCCGGCCAAAACGGTTCCGGAGCGGCCAGCGGACGGACTGGAAATTTCGCTTTGGGAATGGGCGGGGGACGGATGATGGCCGGCGGCCGGCCCGGCGAAACCAGCGCCGAAGACCGGTCCGCCCTGATCGCGCGGATGAAAAAGATGTCCAGCGGCGAAGTTGTGGTGACGATTCCGGTCGGCATCAGGATGCTCAAGCCGGACACGTCAGCCGCGGCGGGCGGACAGCCGTCCATGACGGAAGCGTCCCTCGCGGATATCAGCGCCGACAAGATGGTCCGCGTCTGGCTGGACCAGTCAATCAGCGACCGCCAGATCGCGGAATTCGTCATGATTAATTAATAAAATATGATTTCAATCATTGAAGAAAGCCGGCAAGCGAAAAAACACGGTTTTTTCGGTTTTTTCCTTAAAAAAGCCGCAATTATTCCAGTACTGGCCGTTTTGACATTGGCCGGCGTTTTTTATTTTTTTTATCCCGAACAGCCAGCGGCCGACAACACGGCCGCGGCGAAAGTCTGGACGGTCAGCCGCGGCGATATCCAGATCGCCATCAAGTCAGAAGGCAAGGTGGTGGCCAAAGACGGGGTTGACCTGTCTTTTTCCGCCAACGATTATCCGCTGGAAGTTGACCAGGTATTTATCAAGGAAGGGCAAGCAGTCAAGAAAGGCAATCGGATCGCCTCCGTAAAAACCAGCACTTTGGAGCTTAATTTGCGCAATGCCTATGCCAGCTATCAGTCCGTTCTGGAAAGCTACAACAGCCAGGTGGCCGGCGCGACTGAAGCCGAGAGTGCCGCGGCCGAGGATAGTGTCCGGCAGGCGGAATTGAGCCTGGAACAATCCCGGATATCGCTGGAAAAAACCAAAGCCAGCGCCCAAGCAAGCGTTGAGCAGGCGGAAAAAACCCTGGCTGACGCTTGGGCTGATTATAATGACAACCAAGATCTGCAATCCAGCCAGGAAGTTTCCGAAAAATATCAGGACCTGCTTTTCCAGATAAAAGCCATCGAAATTTCTTTGAGCGATATCCTGGATGCTTCTGACGCCATCATCGGCGCGGATAACA
>PCSD01000059.1 GCA_002771615.1 Candidatus Falkowbacteria bacterium CG23_combo_of_CG06-09_8_20_14_all_49_15 | reverse complement strand
GCTTTTTGCCGTAATGATTTTTGGTTTGTTGAAAAAATTCCCGAAGGTAAAAATCGTTTGTTTAGGATTAAAAAATTTACTTGTTTTTTGCGCTTAATCCTTTTACCATATAAGTGCGCGCTAAACGGTAGCCAAGCTTCCGGTAATATGGCCGCACGCCGACGCCGGCAATCACGATGATTTTCCGGCAACCAGCCGCGGCCGCGGCTTTTTCCGCGCTGGCCAATAATTTTTTGCCCAGGCCGGCGTGCTGGATCCTTTCCTGGCCGCCCACCGGCACTAATTCGCCATAAACATGCAGTTCGCGGACTAAAGCCGCGTTGCAAAAAAAATCCGTTTCCGGGCGCTGATGGGCGGCGCTCAGGCGCAAGCGGCAAAAACCATATAATATTTTCTTTTTTTTATCGGTATATTGAAAAAATATTTCCTGGCCGTCCGCGGCCGGATAAGAAATGGCGTCAAGCACCGGCGGGGCCGCGGCCAGAACCCGTCCGCGCGCCTCGCGGCAACGGATACATTGGCAGATCGCGCCTTGGTCCTGCAGGATTTGACGCAAATTCGTAATTTTATTGCCGGCCGCGATGGACTCGCTGGGAATGTCGCGGATCAAACGGAGGACGCGCACATAGGGCGGGATAATCTTTTTGCAGTTGATAATCAGACGGCGCAACACTGACGGGGAATAAGGCCGATATTTCCCCTGTTTCCACCAGCGATAAAGCAAACTGCCGCGCGTCACCACGGTCGGATAAAACTTGATCTGATCCGGTTGGAAACGCTGGTCGCGGAAAAGTTTCTGGAATAAAAAAAAGTCGCGCGCGGGCGTGGCCCCGGGCAAGCCGGGCATAATATGATAGGTGATTTTAAAACCGAAATGCCGCAAACGGACGGTCGCTTCGGCAATCGCGTCCACGCCATGGCCGCGCCGGTTCAAGCGCAAAATCCGGTCGTCAACGGCCTGAACACCCAATTCAATACGGGTGACGCCCAGTTCCCGCAAACGCCACAACTCCTTGTCGTTGATAAAATCCGGCCTGGTTTCCACGCTGATTCCGATCAAGCGATGCCGCGCCCGGGCATTCTTTTTCTGCTCGCGGGCTAATTGCGCTTTTATGGAACGGGCCGATCGGCTGATATCTTGCTGGGCTGATTTTTTCTCCGCCAAGCCGGCATTGGCGCCGCGAAAACATTCTTTAATGAACCAAAATTGGTATTTTTCCGGCAAAACCGACCAGGTGCCGCCAATCACGATCAGCTCAATCTTTTCCGGCGCGTGTCCGTTGGCGGTTAAGGCGCGCAAACGGGATTGAACTTGGAGCGCCGGCGCAAAGCCGCAAGCCAGCGCCCGCATCACGGCCGGCTCGTTGGAGAGATAGCTTTGGGGGATATTTTTTTCGCTCGGGCAATAGGCGCAGTGGCCCGGGCAAGGATAAGGCTTGACCAAGACCGCCACCGGCGCCACGCCGGAAAGCGTCCGCAAGGGCCGTTTGCGCAGAATCCTTTCCAAGCCGGCATTGGCTGGCAATTCTCCCGCGCGGACCATTTTTTGGTATTGGCTGATGATCGCCGCGTTACTGGCCACGCCGCCGGGCGCGGAAAACATTTTTCTTTTTAAGGCGGAAAAACTCCGGGCGTCAAAACGGACGCCGGCCGCGAGTTTTTTCACCGCCAATTTGCTTATCAAACATTTTTTTTCTTGACTAATCGCCATCTTAGTGATAAAAATAAATGTATTCGCTGGCTCTTTTTTTTAATTAAGGAGGAAAAATGAAAAAAAATTTCTGTACCATTGCGTTCGTCTGCGGCCGCTATCAAAACGCGGCTTGCCTATTTTTCAAGCCGAAAAACAATAAGACTGCGGAATGTTTTTTCCGGTCTATACCCGGTCATTGTCTAAACTGGGAAGCGATTGCCGAAGCTTTATTTGAATACAAAAAAAGCCGGCAAAAATAAAATAATCGCAAATGAGCCGTTTTTTATACGGCTCTTTTTTATTGTAAAGACGGATAATTTCTGTTAAAATAATTTTGAGGCCTGAAAACCCCCTGCGCGCCGCCGGCGGATGTTTTGGTTGAACGGCAAAAATTCATAATTTCTGGCCGTAATTTGCGCGCCGCGATTATTCAAATATTTAATCATATGTTTAACAAAATAACAAGTTTTTATTTGGTTGTGATTTGCTTTTTTCTTCTGCTCCCCAGCGCAGTCGGGGCTTTTTCTTGGCGCAAAGGCGAGCAAGTTACCACAGACAAGGAAGAAACGATTGAGGAAAACTTGATTATCTTCAGTCCGGAAATAACGCTGAACGGACGAATCAACGGCGATGTTTTTTTCCTGGGCAGCCGTTTGCTGGTGGACGGTGAAATTAACGGCGATTTGATCGGGCTGGCGAAACAAATCATCATTAAAGGCCGCGTGAATGGCGATGTGCGCGCCGGCGCGGCCGAAAAAATCGAGATTCAAGGCGAGATTACCGGTCAAACCAGCCTAAGCGCCGCAAAAATTGACATCACGGAAACCGCTCACCTGAATAAAGACCTGTATTTTTTCGCGACCAGCTTGAATGTTGGCGATGCCCGCATAGACCGCGACTTATCCGGCTGGGCCCAACAAATCTCTTTTTCCGGCACGGTCGGCCGGCAGGCGCACTGGCGCGAACTGGAAGGAAAGAATAATTTTCTGACGGTTTTCCCCTCGGCCAAAATTGGCGGCGATCTTGCTTATAACTTCACTAACGGCGTATCTTTATCGGAAAAAGCCTTGATTGGCGGAAAAACAGAACAGCTGGCCAAACCCGAACCGGAAAAAAAATCCGCAGGAGAAAAATTTATCGCTTTTCTCTGGCCGTTGCTCATCGCGATTTTTTCTTCATTCCTGGTAGGTTTGGTATTAATCTATTTTACGCCCGCCTTGATCGCGGCCACCGATCGCGGCGGAAAAAATTTCTGGCCGACTTTCGCCCACGGCCTCCTGGTTTTTTTCGCTTGCCCTATGATTGCCTTAATATTAATCCTGATGATCATCGGCTGGCCGCTGGGGTTGATGTTGGGCGCGGCTTGGCTGGCCGCGATGTTTTGCGGACGCGTCCTGGTTGCCTTGGCGGCGGGACGTTGGCTCGGGAAAAAAATTCCCTGGTTAAAGAGGCAAGACGGCGGGCCGAACCGAGTAACGCGCGAAATGGCCGCGGGCGTGATCGTCGCTCAAATCCTTTTTCATCTGCCTTATTTGGGCTGGGCGTTTTCTTTGGCCGCGATCTGGCTGGGGCTGGGTATAATTTGGGAAAAAATCAAACCGCAGAATCAAAGCGAAAAACCCGCTTAACGAAATTATTTTATTAACCATTAAAAATTATTTAAAAATAAAGCATTATGGCCATCAAAATCATTAAAGAAAAATGCATCGGTTGCGGCCGCTGCGCCGAGCTTTGCCCGGAAACTTTCCGCTTGGGGGAGGACGGGAAGTCAATGGTTATTAATGAACAGAATCGCGATTGCGCCGAACGCGCGGCCGACCACTGCCCGGTGGAAGCGATCGTGGTGGAATAATAAAATCAGACTTGGCTTGAAAAAGAACTCTTGCTTAAAAATAATCCGCTTGAAAAAAGCGGATTATTTTTTTAAAAAATGACCGACCGCAAAAAATTGGTTCTGCTAAAAAACTCGCGGGCAATCCGCTTAGTAATGATTTTTCATCTTTCTCTTACACTCAAAACGGATTTTTTTACAAGGCTATGGCAGAAAATAGAGGGTTCGCTGATTAAATTACCCGGATTTTTATCAATTTTTTTCAACGCAAAGCGCGGGCCTTAGTTATAGAATGATCTCAAAAACCAAAAATTAATTCTGAGCGGCTTGTTCCTGCCGGGCCTGGAAAAAAGGCAATAAGCTCCGGCCGGGCAGAATTTTTTTGTCTTGGCCCAAATTTATAATATTCAGAATAGTGGGCGCGATGTCTACTAACATTCCTTCTACGCCGACGGGCAATAACTTGGCGGGTAAAGGCTGTTTATAACAATAGGGCGGGGACACCAGCCAGCAGGGCACCGGATTGGACGAATGCTTGGTGTCCGGTTCGCCGGTTTGAATATTAATCATTTCCTCCACATTGCCATGGTCGGCGGTGATCAGCAAGGAGCCGCCCGCCTGATGCACCGCTTGGATCAGAGTGTTAAGCTCCTGGTCAACCGCTGTCACGGCGCGGACGGCGGCTGAGAAATTACCGGTGTGCCCGACCATATCCGGATTGGCGTAATTCACCAAAATAAAGTCGTAACGGCCGGAGGCAATGGCCGCGACTAAACGAACAGTGATTTCTTTCGCGCTCATCGCCGGCAACTGGGCGTAGGACGGGACATTCTTGGAAGGGACGAGAATCCGGTCTTCATTGGGAAAAGCGGTTTCTTGACCGCCATTAAAAAAATAGGTGACATGGGCGAATTTTTCCGTTTCCGCAATCCGCAGTTGGCGCAAGCCGGCCGCGGAAATAATTTCCCCTAAGCGAGTTTTGATGCGGCTGGCCGGAAAAGCCACGGGCATCGTCAAGCCTTCTTCGTATTGCGTAAAGCCGGCATAATGGATATTGGCCGGCCGCGCGACCGGCGAAAAAAAAGTAAAATTCTTGTCTGTAAAAGCGCGAGTCAGCTGACGGGTCCGATCGCCGCGGAAATTGAAGCAGACGACCACGTCATCGTCCTTGATCCTGGCGACCGGCGTGCCGTTTTCGTCCGTGATGATCAAGGGCGTAAAAAATTCATCCGTGATTTTTTGGCGGTAAAACTGATCCACGGCCGCGTTCAAATCACCCGCGAATTCTCCCTGGCAAGCGGTAAGGGCGGAAAAATATTTTTCCGTCCGATCCCAATTCTGATTTCTGTCCATGGCATAATAACGGCCGCAAACCGTGGCCAGACGGCCGACTTGGCGCTCGGCTAAATACGCCGCGGTCCGGATTAAATAATCTTTGGCGCTTTGGGGCGGCACATCGCGGCCGTCCGTTACGGCATGGACAAAAACTTTCGTCAGTCCTTTTTTTTTGGCCAGATCAAGCAAGGCGAACAGATGCGGCAAACGGGAATGGACTCCGCCATCGCTCAAAAGCCCCCAAAGGTGCAGAGCGCTGTCGCGCGTCCGGGCTTTTTCCAAAGCTTCGTTTAAAATCGGGTTTTTGAAAAAATCCCCGCTTTGGATGGACATATCAATGGTTGGCGAAGCCTCAAAAACAATCTGTCCCGCGCCCATGGTCTGATGCCCGACTTCCGAATTGCCCATCACTCCCCAGGGCAAGCCGACGGCCAGGCCGGACGCTTCCAAAAGCAATTTGGGGCAAAAACTGTTTAACCAATTAATAGTGGGCAGACGCGCCACCAACAAAGGGTTGCCAATGGCCATATTCCACTCGCCCCAGCCGTCCAATATGCACAGAACAATCGGTTTTGCCATAAGTAAGTGATTAATTGCGGCCTTCTGTTAAAAAAAGATTAATTTAATAATCCGTCCGCCCCGCCTTTCTGCCCGGACGCAATAAATATAATGCGTTACGCTTGTGCGTCCGGGCTGGGGAGAATTATAGAAAAATTATAGCAAAAAAAAAGCCGCCTGGACATGGCTGCGATTTTCACCAAAAAAAATATTTATTTCACCACTTCTCCTTCAATCACTTTTTTCTCCGTGTCCGCGGGCTGGGCCAGCCCGCCGCGAAAGACGATTTTCTGCTGGGCAACCGTCAAGAGGGTTGTAACCAGCCAATACAAAGCTAAGCCGCCGGGGAAAGTGAAGCCGAAAAACACGGTCAAGGCCGGCATGAAATAAAGCATCTGTTTATTTAAAATAGCCGTCATGTTTTCATCTTTGGCTTCCGGGGCTTTGATGGCCGGTTTTTTGGCCATCAACATTTTGGTCTGCCAGAACTGGGCCAAGCCGGCTAAAACCGCTAAAATTTTGCTGGGGTGGGATAAATCAACAATGTTAAAGAAAAAAGTATTTAAGGTTTCCGGCTTTTCTAAAAAAGGATAGATCAAATTCAGAGACTGGTGGTTCAATTCATCGCGGAAGACCCGAAAAACCGCGAAAAAGAAAGGAATTTGTACTAATAAAGGTAAACAAGAAGAAAATGGGTTGATTTTATTGTCCCGATACAGCGCCAAGGTCGCTTTGCCCAAAGCTTCGCGGTCGCCCTTGTATTTTTCCTTAATTTTGTTCAATTTTGGCTGTAAATCCTGTAAGGCTTTCTGAGATTTTATGGATTGGCGCGATAAAGGATATAAAATCAATTTAATGACAATGGTTAAAAGAATAATGGCCAAGCCTAAATCATGGCCGGGAACATAATTATAAAAAAAGATCAGTAAATTCAAAATCGGCTGATAAAAAAAAGTTTGGAATAATTGCCCCATATTTTATTGTTGAATAGCTGACAAAAAATGATTTAAAAAATAATCAACCAGAACGAGCGGCTATTTCACCGGATCATAACCGCCCTTATTCCAAGGGTGGCAACGCAAAACGCGCCAGCAAGCCATTAATCCGCCTTTTAAAAAACCGTATTTCCCTAAAGCCATGACCGCGTACTCGGAACAAGTCGGACGAAAACGGCAAAATCCGTAAGGATAAAAAATTTTCAGCCAGCTATGGTCAAAAGATAAAAACTTTTGATAGATTTTGATCACGGTTATGGCGGAATAGCGCGGCCAATAAATAAGCAAATTTTTCATGGGCAAATTTTTAAGCGGCGCAACAGGACCGTAAGATCCTGGCTTAATGCTTGGCTTTTTTGGTCTTGGCTGGCCGGAAAAGCCAGAAATAAAAAATCATAGCCCTGCAACCACGATGAATTTTTTTCGGCTACTAACGCACGCAAACGTCTTTTAATTTTATTTCTCATCACGGCCTTTTTGCTGATTTTTGCGCCAACAACAAATCCAAAACGATTAAATGATAAGTTGTTGGCTAAAATGATAATCCTTAAAAAACGCCCGGAAACACGTTGCCCGTGCTGATAAATTGCCTCGTGCGCCTTTTTTTTTCTTATTCTGGCGATTTTCGGCAACATGCCATTATTTGGTAAGTTGTTGGCGGCCTTTTTGCCGACGCCTTTTAATTACATTACGTCCGGCCTTTGTCTTCATCCGTTCACGAAAACCCAAGGTTTTTTGTTTTTTTCTATTGTTGGGTTGGAATGTTCTTTTAGGCATATTTTTTTATGGTGATTAAATTTGCTTTTTTTACCATAGCATTTGTCTCGGCCTGGGTCAAATTTTATTTTTTTTCTTGTTTGTTAATAATCTGATGGTTATCAACAGCTTATAAACATTTTTTATCTTTTACACCTTTTTTATCCCTGCTATAATGCGATTATGATTTTTCTGATTAGTCTTGGCCGGACTCTTAAAAAAGGATAAAATTTCTTCAATATAAGATTAAAAAATATATTACTCCTATGAATAATGACCAAATCTGGCACGCGGTGCTCGGTGAAATTGAATTAAACCTTTCTAAGGCGAATTTTACCACCTGGTTTAATAATACTTTTATTTCTGATTTTAATGAGGAAAGGGTGGTTGTTTCTGTGCCAAATACTTTTACCAAGGCCTGGTTGGAAAAAAAATATCACAAAGAAATCAGCCAAGCCTTAGAAAACGTCACCAGCCAGAAAATCAAGGAAATTATTTATAAGGTGGAAGTAAAAAAAACCAATCCCGTTACGGATTTGCTGAAAAAAATTAAAGTTAGAAGGGAAGAAGAGCCGGCCGAACTGCCGAATGGCAACCACTTCGGGTTAAATAATCGCTACACTTTTGACTCCTTTGTGGTTGGCAAAGGCAACGAGCTTGCGCACGCCGCCAGCCAGGCGGTGGCGGCCAATCCCGGCAATGCCTATAACCCTTTGTTTATTTATGGCGGAGTCGGATTAGGAAAAACTCATCTTCTCCAAGCGATCGGCCACGAATTAGCTTCCCGTACCAAAAAAATCCTTTATGTCACTTGTGAAAAATTCACGAATGATTATATCCAATCGGTCCGGAACGGCCAAGCCAAAGAATTTAAAGACCGTTATCGCAACATTGACCTCTTAATGATTGACGATATCCAGTTTATCGCCGGCAAAGAGGGGACGCAGGAAGAATTTTTCCATACTTTTAATGAACTCCACCAAGAGAACAAACAAATTGTCATCACTTCTGACCGCCAACCAAAATCCATTCCGGCTTTGGAAAAAAGGCTGCTTTCTCGTTTTGAATGGGGAATGATTGTTGATGTGGCGCCGCCAGACACGGAAACCCGAGCGGCCATCCTCCAAACCAAATGCCGGGAAAAAAATTATCTTTTGGATGAGATTATAATCAAATATTTAGCGGAAAACATTATCAGTAATATCCGGGAATTGGAGGGCGCTCTTAACCGCTTGATCGCTTACCATGAATTTAATAATTCCAAACCCTCTTTGGAATCAACAAAAAATATCCTCAACAGCCTGATTACTGTCGCTCAAATCAAATCAATCACCGCCAAAGAAATTTTAGACGCGATTGGACGCTTTTATGATATAAGCATTAAGGACTTATTAGGCAAGGGCAGAAAAAAGGAAATGGTTTGGCCCAGACAGGTGGCAATGTATATTATGCGGGAAGAAATTAATCTTTCCTATCCGACCATCGGCCATGAAATTGGGGGCCGTGATCACACAACCGCCATCCACGCTTATAATAAAATCCTCAAAGAAGTTAAAAAAGAGGATAATGAAAAATTAAAAAACGAATTAAACGCCATTAAACAATTACTCTACTCCGCCACTCACGCCTGTTAACAATTTCTGTGTAAAAAAATCGTATAAACAATTTTCTATCCACAAGAAAAAAAGACAGCTTTAAAAAAATAACAAAAAGAACACAAGAAAAAAAATTTTTTCCCCCGCTCATAAACAGAAAAATAAAATTAAAAAGCATTAAAATAAAATTAAATTTCCAGTTTTCCAGTTTTCCCCCCGCCTTATTATTATTATTCTTATTTTATTAAATATATTACTTAAATAAGTTATGAACTTCTCTTGCTTACAAGAAAATTTAAAAAACGGCTTAAACGCGGTGGGGCGGATCGCGGGAAAAAATATTAACCTGCCGATTCTGAATAATATAAAAATAGAGGCGAAAAACGGGGAAATAAGCCTTACTGCGACTGATTTGGAAATGGGCATAATTGACCGGGTGAGGGGGAAAGTTGAAGTTGATGGCAATTTTACGGTCGATGCTAAAATTTTTACCGAATATTTAAATCTTCTGCCCAACAAGAAAATTTCTCTCATAAAACAAGCCGGGCATTTGGCAGTGGAATGTGATAATTATAAAACAAAAATTAAAGGCTTGCCGGCGGAAGAATTTCCCTTAATTCCCGTGGTGGAAAAAAAGGAAAAAATTGAAATCCCGGAAGAAATAATAAAAAAAATGCTTAGCCAAGTTTTATTCGCGGTGGCGAGCGGGGATAGCCGCTTGGAATTAAGCGGTGTTTTTTTTCAAGTGCTGGGCGACAATTTGGTTCTGGCCGCGACTGACAGTTATCGCCTGGCGGAAATAAAAATCAACAAGAAGGATTTTCAAAGCGATTTAAACGTGGAAAAAAGCTATATCATTCCCGCCAAAACTTTAGCGGAATTGTTGCGTATTTTAAGCGCGGGAAAATCCCTTAATGACAAACCGGTTTTGCGGGGGTATTTTTCTGAGAATCAGGTTCTATTTGTGGTTGGACAAACAGAGCTGGTTTCCCGCCTGATTGAAGGGCAGTATCCGGATTATAAACAGATTATCCCCGCGCTCAATAAAACTAAAGCGATCATCAACCGAGCGGAATTTATCCGGGCGTCAAAAGCGGCCGCCCTGTTTTCCAAAACCGGGATTAATGATATAAGCCTGGAATTTTTAAGCGCAAAAAAGAAACTTATAATCACCGCCGCTTCCGGACAAACCGGCGAGCAGAGAACGGAAATCAGCGCCGCAATCACCGGCCAGGACAACGGCTTGGTTTTGAATTATCGCTATCTTTTGGACGGGCTGAATAATCTTAACGATGAAGACATTATCCTGGAGTTGGTGGATGGCAATACGCCCTGCACCCTGCGCTGCGCCAACCAGGAAGGCTATACTTATTTGATTATGCCGATTAAGCAATAAAAAAATGAAGAAGATCAGTGGGTATGTTCTTTTTGAAGGTAAAAATGATGCTGATTTGGGACAGGTATTCAAAGAATTCCGTTTAAATCAAAGCAAAACTTTTTATTTTACCAGCCGCCCCGGGGGCGCGGTCAAAACTGGCGAAAGCGGTATTTTTCTGGCCGGCGAGGTTAATAATGAATATACTTCCGCCAATATTGCCAAAATTCTTCGTAAGTTAATGGGTTTGCCGATTGACCGAGCGAAAGACAATTTGGGATTGGAAAACGAAAATAAATTCTTTTTCGCGCAAGGCAGTGTCCAGCTGGGGCATTATTTTTGTTTGCGTTTTTTGGGGTTGGTGGATAAAAAAGAAAGAGAAAAGTTTTTCCAAACGCTCAAAAAAAAGACTTCCTATTTTTGTTGGCGGGAAAAGCTGTGGCCGGCTGTTGATATTATCGCCGATTCGCCGGCGGCCGAACTTTGGGTGAGGGCGTGGGCCGGCCAAGCCGGCTGGGAAACCGAACTTTTGTTATCCGCGTCCTTGGAAAGTTGGCCGGCCAGGAGGATGTGACCGGCCATGACTGGTTTTTCTGCGCCTAATAATTAGGCAAGTCAGAGGGGGAAAACAAAATCAAGGCGCAGAAATAATTTAGCCGGGTGAAATAATTTAAAATAGATGGCAGGTAATTTTTTCCATCGCCCAAACCAGAACGCAAAAAAACATGAATAGGAAAAAATTATTTTTGGTCGTTCCCAAGATTATTGAACAGCCGACCTGGGGCGGCGATTATATCTTGGGTTTGAAAAAATGGCGGGACAAAGCGCCGTTCCCAGGCTTGAAAATCGGCCAATCCTATGAGCTTTTTTCCGGCTCGTTCTTGCGGGCCGATATCCAAAGTTCAGCCGATCCTGCTTTTACCGGTCTGCTCGCCTACGCGGCCGATCCGGATCAGACGGTCTATCGCGGCGATAAAAAAGCGCTTATCCCTCTTGGCGATCTGGCGGCTCGCGATCCAATCGCTTTTCTCGGGGCCAGGGTGGCAAAAAGAGGCTCACGCGGACTTAATCTCCTGATTAAATTCACCCAAGCCAAAGACAATTCCTATCAGCTCCATATCGGGCGGAAAGTCAAATCAAAAAAATGGCAGGCCAAGCCGGAAAGCTGGTTTTACTTTAAGCCCGGGCTTGTCACTCTCGGACTGAAAGCCGGCATTGACGTAAAAAAATACCAGCAAGCCGCGAGCGCGCTGGATTTCGCGCTCCGTGGATTAAGCCGACAAGCCAGGAGCGGCATTTTGAAACTGGCCGAGGCGAAAAAGCGGTCGGCAATTTTTGTAAAAAAATACCACCCGGGGCGCTTCGTAAACAAATTAAAAATTAAAGAGAGCGAGGTAGTGGATCTGTCCGGCGGCGGCTTGCACCATTCCTGGGAAGACGACCCCAAGCGCTTGCCTTTAGGCAATATCGTCTATGAACTCCAGTTTGATGTCATGGATCCGGTATCCACGATCAGGAGTTTTGACAAAGGTAAATTCAAGCCGGACGGTTCCTTGCGCCCGCTTGATATTGCTGATTATTTCAAATATCTTAATACGGATCCGGATTACAATCGGCCAAGTAGCCATATATTCAGGCCGAAAACCGTATTTTCCCGGCCCGGCCTCAAAATATCCCAATTAATAGCCAATCCTGATTACTGTCTGGATAAAATAACCCTCAAAGGGGAATACGCGGGCGAGCACGCAAGAACAAAACAGTCATTCCACCATTTATTCGTCCAAAGCGGGGCGGTGACAATTATCGCGGGCCAGGAAGAATTGGCCTTAACCGCCGGCCACTCCGCTTTCATTGCCGCCGCGGCCGGCGCTTATCGCTTGTCAGCGCGGACCAAAACCGAAATTTTAAAGTCGTTTATTATTTAGTTGTTTATTAATCCTTTTTTGATCAATTTGATACATGGTAAAAATAATAAAGCGGGCATTAATTGCCCGCTTTATTATTTTTTTCGGAAAAAAATGTTAAATTTTTTTCGCTTCGGTTTTTTTCAATAATTCGTGTTGCGGCCCAAGAAGCTCAATCTCGTGGGCAGAATTCAAAGCCGCGATGCGTAAAGCTTTTGGCAAATTATTTTTATGCATTTTTAGCCCGGCGATGAATCCAGAACCAAAAGCGTCGCCGGCCCCGGTCGTATCCGTAATATGTTTTTTACGTAAAGCTTTCTGGTAGTAAAAATTGTTACCGTTATATAAATGGGCGCCTTGCGCGCCGTCAGTCATAAGGAAATAATCTGGTCCCCAGCCGTGAATTAGTTTCATAATTTTTTCCTTATCAAGCTCTGCGTTGTAATCCGGCCGTACCAAATCGAGCGCTTCATCAGAATTAAGGATTAAGACCGTGGTTTTTTTAATATAATCAGCCAGATCTTTTTTCCCCGCTTTAAGTTGGGCGCCGCCGGGATTCCAGGCGATATTGTGTTTCCTGAGCGAATAAATCTTTTTTAACAGCTTTTTCCAGTCGCCGGAAAGTGAAGAAATATATACCCATTCAGCGTCTTTAATAACTTGCTCTTCTTGGCGGCCGATTTTAAGAAGGCCATTGGTGCCGCGATAAGTAAAAAGGATATGCTCATTGCCCGGGCCCAGAACAATAACCGAGTAGCCGCTCTTTTCGTGCTTATAACGCTGAACCATTCTAGTATCAACCTTCTTATGTTCCAGATTTTTTAGAATATCGGCACCGCGTGGACCGGAGCCAATCGCGGTAATCGGTAAAGCCTTAAAACCAAGTGAAGCGAAAGAGACAGAAGTATTTGCGGCGCCGCCGCCAAAAAAGAAATGAACGCTTGACACTAAACTCTTTCCCCCAAATTTAAACCCGAAATACTCGTGGCCATCTGCCAGATTTTTAAACATTTCCCCGCCTTCGGCGTAAAGATAAACATCCTGGGTACAGCCGCCGATGCTGACAAAATCGTACTTCATAATTTTTATGGATAAATTAATAATAATTTGAGAAATGAGGGAAAACCAGTTTATTATAATTTTATAAATAATTATCAAAATACAGCCGGTAGGCCTTTTCGTCGTGCAGATGCACCCAGGATTGGTCGAATTGGTAACCGTAGAGTTCGCCCTGTCCGGCCAGGGTCGGAAAAATATCACGCTCCATAGAAACGTCCGGCTGTTTGGCTAGGGCGAGAACTCCCGGTTCAAGAAAATACACACCACCGCTGATCAAATGGGACATTTTTTCATTTTCGGCCGGCTTTTCCCGAAAGCTGACGATTTTAGGCCCTTTCATGACGATCGATCCAAGATTAACCGGATTATCCACGATCGCTACCCCGAGTGTGGCCAGGGCGCCGTTACGTTTATGGTAATTATACATATCCTCAATATCTATCCCATCAAGGAGGATATCGCCGTTCATCATTATGAAGGTCTCTTTAAATCTCTTTCTAAAATAAGCCAGCATTCCGGCGGTGCCGCCTTTCCCCTCCTCGTAATATTTTATACTAATTCCAATGTGTTCACCACTCCCTACCGCCTTCTTTATCTCGCCTGCCCATTCGCGTCCGGAAATGACGACTTCACTGACGCCGAATCGTTTTAAGGTCTCGAGGTTCTTTTCCAAAAGGGTCGCTTTTCCAAGAGGCATTAGCACCTTTGCTATAGTCTTTTCGCCTAATTTTATACCCTGGCCGCCGGCTAAAATAACGGCCTTATTTAGAATATGGTGCTTAAAATGCTTAAGCACGATGGTTTCGATGGCATTGGACCGGTTGCGCACGGTTTCACCGTCGATAATGGTATCAATCTTATTAACCACGTCAGAACGAATAGTAATAGTAATTCTTTTACGGCGCATAAATAATTAATTTTATCTAATATTAGATAATCATATTATATCATACCATATAAAAAAAGGCAAAATACTGTGAAAATTTTATGATAATGTCCTACTAGCGTCATATAGAAATGTCCT
>PCSD01000035.1:4238-7966 GCA_002771615.1 Candidatus Falkowbacteria bacterium CG23_combo_of_CG06-09_8_20_14_all_49_15 | reverse complement strand
TCAACCACCGAAATGGCTATAATTTACCGAACATTATTGAAAAAATACTAACTAAGTATTAGCGGTGCTATACAAGCCCCAAAAAATTAATTTATATCTCTATTCTACCATATTTTAGCTAAAAAATTAAGTTGTTTTTACACATTAACTAATTAAGCCCCGGACTAATCGGCGGGCGGAAAAAATGGCTGGACAAAAAACCGCCTTGGTCCGGGTGATTTTTTCAAATTATATGGAAACGTCAAACTTGCAAAAATTCAATCCGGCCAAACAGGCGTTCTTTTACGCCTTATCGCTGGCTGCCTTGCTTTTTACAGCTTTGCCGGCCGGCATGATTGTTTTTCAGATCATCAACCAGGAAGTGCCTGACCCGGTGGGCGATTATCGTGGGTCATATAATGATGAAGCCTTGAAATTCGCGATTTCCGCTTTGCTGATTGCTGGCCCGATTTTTTTCTTCCTGGCCGCGAAAATCAACCAGGGATTGCGGACGCTGGCCATCAGCCTGGATTCCAGCTTGCGCAAATGGCTCACTTATCTGATTTTGTTTGTAGCCATGGTGGTGATGCTTGGCTGGCTCGTGGCCACGATAAACAATTTTTTAAACGGCGAATTGTCGCTCAAATTCGTTTTGAAATTCCTGACGGTCGCCTTTATTACCGCCTTTATTTTCAGTTATTATTTTGTTGATTTAAGACGGAGCGATCCGCTGGCTGGAAACAGCGCGCGCCGCGTTTTCGCGGCCGCGTCCATCAGTCTGGCCGCCGCCGTCCTCATCGCCTCATTTTTTTACGTGGAATCGCCGGCGGAGGCGCGGGCGCGCCGTCATGACCAGTTGATCATTGAAGATTTGAGCGCCATTGACAGTGCCTTAAACAGCTATTATTATGAAAAAAAACAATTGCCGCCCGACCTGGTTGCCTTGGATAAAAGTTCCTATCTGTATCTTGCCAAAGCCCGGCGGGAGAAGATTTTTACCGCTTATGAGTATCGCGCCTTGGATGAAAAGTCCTTTGAATTGTGTGCGGATTTTTTAATGGCCAGCGCGGAGGTCAACAGCGCTCGTGCTGATTATTTCGATCCCCGCTGGGAGCATGCCGCGGGCCGCCAATGTTTTACCGCGGCGATCAATATTTTGGGAAAAACCGAGCGCGGCCTGATTGATTAGGGTTTTTTGGCGAGGCGCGTTTTAACGTTCTTTTAAAGACAGGAGAAGGAGATGGGAAAAAGGGTGCTGATCGTTGATGATAATCCGGACATCAGGGAGATCCTGAAAGAGTTTTTCCGCTTGTCCGGCTGGCAGGAGATTGTGACCGCCGAAAACGGCTTGCAAGCCATTACCTTGGTGGCTGACCAGGAATTCAACCTGGTTGTGACAGATTGGTGTATGCCCGAGATGGACGGCCTGGAATTATGTTCCTGGATATCCGTTAACAGGAAGGACATCCCTATCGTGTTTATGACCGGCCATTCGGTCATCCACGCTCAACAAAAATTGGCAGGAATGAGTGTTTCAGTCAAAAAATTTCTTGCCAAACCTTTTTCTTTGGAGGATTTGGATGAAATAATCCAAGTCCAGTAAAATATTAAAAAACTAGCCAACCGGCTGGTTTTTTTATTTGGTGAAAATTTCCCTTTGTGGTATAATGTGAACAACTTATGATTAAACCAATTATATGGCTAAAAAACTCATTCCACCCGCGAAGATCCTGCATTATTTGGAAGATCATCAGGTGAATTTCCGCCTTATTCAACACCGGACGGTTTATACGGCTTATGACGCGGCCGCGACCCTGAAGAAAAAATTGTCCGAAATCGCCAAAATATTATTCGTTAAAGCTGACCGTGATTTTTATTTGGCGGTTTTGCCGGCTGATTATAACCTGCAAATGGAAAAATTGGGGAAAATCATCAGTCGCCAGATCGGCCAGGCAGTGAAAAAGGTGATTTTACCCGGAGAAAAAATCATGGCCGCGGCCCTGAAGATCAAGGCTGGCGCTTTGTCCGCTTTTGGCCAGATCCACCGTTTGCCGGTCATTGTGGAAAAAAATCTAGCCAAAAACAAACGGGTAATCTTGCCCACCGGCAGTTTTAATTATTCTGTGGAAATGGCCATGGCTGATTATTTAAAATTGGAAAAAGGCTGTCTCGGAATTTTTGGCCAGAAGAAAAAAATCAAAGCGGCCAAGACGCTTAAGCCGAAAAAAATCAGCCGGGCGAAGGCGAAAATCTCTTTAAAAAAAGCGGTTAAAAAAAGCCGTTAAGATTTTGGCCAGCGGTTTTTTTCTCCGGACAAAGCGGGGCGGCGGCTTTGGCCATAAGTTTTTTTAGTCGTTTTTATATTCTTGCCTTGATTAATATATGATGCAAATTCAGATAGAGAAATTTTCCGGACCTTTGGATTTATTGTTGAAAATTGTGGAGCAGGAAGATTTGGATATCACGCAGATCAGTTTAGCGAAGATCGCGGATGAATATTTGCGATATTTGGAAAAGCCGGGTCATATTGACCCGGAGGATATGGCTGATTTTTTGCTGGTCGCGGCCAAATTGCTCGTGATCAAATCCCGAGCGCTTTTGCCGAATTTGGCGCCAGAAGAAGAACAAGAAATTTCCGAATTGGAAGCGCAATTGCGGATGTATAAGGAATTTGTGGAAGCGGCCAAGAAAATCCAGGCCATTATCGGCCAGAAGAAATTTATGTTCGCCCGGGAATTCAACCGGAAAATCATTTTGCCTGATACGAATTTTTTTTCACCGCCGAAAAAAATGTCTCGCGACGATTTGCGGATGGTTTTTGATGACTTACTGGCGCGGCTTAAGCCGGCCGCGCAGGCCCTGGAAGAAAGCCGCATGGAGCGGAAAATCCGGATTGAAGACAAGATTGCGGCTATTCAGGAGATTTTTTTGGGCAGAATGCGTGCCAGTTTCCGGGAATTGCTGGCGGGCGCGGACAGTAAAACGGAGATCATCGTCTGCTTTTTGGCCATTTTGGAAATGACCAAGCAAAAATTTGTGACCGTTGAACAAGGCAACTTATTTGAAGACATTATCATCCACAGGAACGAGTTGTTTAATCAAGTTTAATTATGGATAAAAGTTTAAAATCAAAACTAGAATCATTATTATTTATCGCCGCCAAGCCGATGCCATTGAAGCAATTAGCGGCTCTGGCGGAGGCTGAACCGGCGGCTGTGGCGCAGTTGGGAGACGAACTGGTGTCCGAGTATCGCGCCGCGGGCCAGGGCGTCCAAATCATTAAGAATGGCCAACAGTATCAGATGGTCAGCGCGCCCGAGAACGCGGCTACCATCCAGAAATTCATCCAGAATGAAACAACCGGCGAACTTTCACGGCCCAGTTTGGAAGCGCTGACCATCATCGCTTACCGCGGCCCGATTACCAAGCTGGATTTGGATCGGATCCGCGGAGTAAATTGCGCGTTGATCATCAGAAATTTGCTTTTACGCGGTTTGATTGAGGCGCATTACCGTTCAGACCGGAAAGAAACTTATTATTCCGTCACTTTTGATTTTATCCGTTTTTTGGGGATTGGCGAGGTTTCACAATTGCCGGATTATGAACGTTTGCATCAAGACGACACGATTGACCGCGTGCTGGCCGGCGCTGTTCCAGCGGCAGAGACAGGAACGGACAAACAAAATGAAAATTCTGAAAATCAAGCGGAAATTTCTGCCGTAGAAATAGTCACAGATGAAGAAGATGAA
>PCSD01000035.1:0-4216 GCA_002771615.1 Candidatus Falkowbacteria bacterium CG23_combo_of_CG06-09_8_20_14_all_49_15 | reverse complement strand
GAAGATGAAGAAGATGAAGAAGATGAAGAAGATGAAGAAGATGAAGAAGATGAAGAAGATGAAGAAGATGAAGAAGATGAAGAAGATGAAGAATTAAAGGAAGAAAAGGCCGGTGAGCCAATAATCATCCCCATTCAACAATAAAAAAATAATCAAAAATTCCCCATGCTAATTAGAAAATATTTTTTCGGTTTTTTCGGCTTTGTCTTATTGATTGTATTTTTTCCTTTGGTTTTCCGGCCAAAAGAAATTTTGGCGCCTGCCGGAGAATCGCCGGCTGATAGCGCCGGCGAAATTTTGGGAGAATTCGCGGCCGCTTCCAGCGCCAGTGGAGATTTTTCCGGCTTCTTGCCGCCGGCGCCGGCGAAGATTTTTTTGCCCGTGCCCGCTGTCGCCCAAACCGCTCTGGAAGTTAGCGCGGCTGGCGCCGTAGTCCTGGACAGCAAAAGCGGCCTGGTCTTGTTTGCCCGGGAGGCTGATACGAGCAGGCCGATTGCCAGTTTAACAAAAATCGTTGCCGCTTTGGCTTTGATTGCCAATCATCCAAAATGGCAGGAGTACAGCCGTATCCGCGATACTGATATCCGGCTGGGCGGCAGTTCCCGCCTTTTGGCCGGTGATGAATTAACTGTCAAAGATCTTTTATACTTATGCTTGATCGGATCCGATAACGGCGCGGCCTCTTCTTTGGCCGCGGCTGTCGGTTTGAGCCAGGAAGAATTCGTATTGGAAATGAACCGGCAGGCTGCGCTTTTCGGCTTGCGCGAAACCCGTTTTGTCGATCCGGTCGGCCTGAGTCGCCAGAATGTTTCCACGCCTCGCGAATACGCCGTTTTGCTGGACCAGGCTTTGCGCCAGGAAATCATCCGTGAGGCGGCCGGCCGGAAAGAATATATTTGCGCTACCCGCCGCGGTCGGCAGATTAGATTGAACAGTACCAATGAATTGCTTGGCCAGGCAGGAGGCGATTTACAGATGTTAGGCGGGAAAACCGGTTATACCCAGGCGGCCGGCTATTGTTTTGCCGGCCAGTTCGCCCTTCCGGGCGGCAGTCGGGTAATTTCCGTCATTTTTGGCGCCAGCCAAGAAAAAGAACGGTTCCGGGAAGCGGAAAAACTGGCTCTATGGGCGCAAGATAATTATCTTTGGCCGGAATAGCCAAAAAGCCGAGGCCATAAGCAATACTATGAAAAACAATAAAATCATCATCGCTAATTGGAAAATGAAACTTAGCCTGGCCGAGTCTCTGGATTTGGCCAGGGCGGTCAAGGAGAAATTCAAGGATTTTTCCGGCGGCCAGGTAGCGGTCTGCCCGAATTTCATTTCCTTGAAAGAAGTCGGCGACATTTTGAAGGGCAGTCCGGTCAAGCTGGGCGCTCAGAATGTTTTTTGGGAGGAAAGCGGCGCCTACACCGGGGAAATTTCCCCGCGCCAGATTTTGGAGGCCGGCTGTTCTTATGTGATTATTGGGCACTCGGAAAGGCGCAAATATCTCAATGTCAATTACGAGATGATCCATAAGACCATTAAGACTGTTTTGTCTTTTCCGGATTTGGTGCCGGTGGTCTGCGTGGGCGAGAATTGGGACGAGCGCAAAACCGACCGGCGTGATTATGTCTTGTTTGACCAAGTTCAGCAAGCCCTCAGCGGCTTGAATATTCCCGGAGAACAGAAGATTATCATCGCCTATGAGCCGATCTGGGCTATCGGATCCGGGACAGCGATTGAGCCGGCGGAAGCGGAGTACGCGCATAAGATCATCAGGATAACTTTGAACGATATGTTCGGCCTGAAAGTGGTGAGCAACAATTTTTCCGTTATTTACGGCGGCAGTATTAATTCGCACAACGTCAAGGGCTTTACCGGTTTGGAAGACATTCAAGGTCTGCTGGTCGGTGGCGCCGGTTTGGACGCGGAAGAATTTTTTCAAGTGGCCAAAAGCGTAGCCAGCGGCAAAGAGGAAGATTAATATCTTATATTTTTATATGTTGGTTCACATTAAGGAAATCGCCGCTTTGGCGGCGGAAAAAAAATGCGCGGTCGGCGCTTTCAACATCCATAATTTTGAATCCATTATCGGCGTGGCCCGGGCGGCGGTGGAAGCCAATTCTCCGGCTATTATCCAGGTTTCCGAGGGAGCCATCAAATATATGGGTATAAAGCCGATCACTCATTTGGTGGCGACGGTGGCGAAGAATATCGCCGCACCCGTGCCCATCGCCCTCCATCTTGACCATGGCCGCAGTTTTGAATCGGTTTTTGAGTGCATCCGCGCCGGATTTACTTCTGTCCATATTGACGCCTCCAATCTGCCTTTGGACGAAAATATCAATTTGACCCAGCAAGTGGTTGAGTTGGCGCATCGGAAAAATGTCTGGGTCCAAGGCGAGGTTGGAGCCATGGTCGGGGGGCATGGCGACTTGCACGGAACCTTGAAAGAAATTCCGATTGCTTCCCTTGATGATGTCGTCAACTTTGTGCGCCGGACTGGCGTGGATACGATTGCCGCCGCGATCGGCACCGCGCATGGCGTCTATGACAACGAGGATATCAGGGTTGACCTGGTCAAATCCATCAAGTCCGCCACCAAGATCCCTTTTGTTCTGCATGGCGGTTCAGGCGTGGCGGAAGACAAGATCCGGGCGGCCATCAAGGCGGGCGTGAACATTATCAACATCGGGAGCGACATTAAGATCGCTTTTTGCCAGACTTTGATCAAGCAGTGCCTTGGCCATCAGGAGGAAACGGATCCGCGCAATTTGCTCCAGCCGACCATGGCGGCCGTGGCAACGGTTGTTCTGGACAAGATGAAGCTGTTCGGCAGTGCCGGACAGATTAAAGTCCAGCGTATTGAAACTTGATATTTATGTTCAATCTGATCCCTTTTGCCGCCATACTCATCGCTTTGGCGGTCATTATCGTTATTGTGGCCAGAAAATTTCCCCTTTTGGCTTCTTTGAACGTGGAAACTATCCAGGCCGAAAGGGAAGCCCGTTTCAAGGAGCGGATTATCAGTAATCGCTTGAAGCGCGCGGCGGCCAAATGGAAAACGAGGTGGGGCAAGGCTTGGCGTCCGCTTTTCAATTTGTCCGCCGCCGCCGTGAAAAAAGCTTATGAACGGCTGCGCGAGTATAATCAGCAGTCCTTGAGCGGCGGCCGGTCCGGATTGGCTGACAACGACGATGCCGTCAGTTTTTTGAACGAAGCACTGGAATTTAGCCGGCAGGAAAATTATTCAGCGGCCGAAAAAAAATGCATCGCGGCCATTGGTTTGGAGCCGAAAAATTATGACGCTTTCCGGCAATTGGGAAAAATTTATTTGGCGGAAAATAATTTCAGCGACGCCGTGCAAGCCTTTGAGCATATTCTTAAACTTCAAGATGAAGCCCAGGCGGCCGGCGCGCCGGAGGCGGACGGCGGTCTGGAAAGATCCTTGATCCTTTTTGACCTGTCAGCGGCGGAGCGCGGCGCCGGCAATCTGCCCGCGGCTTTATCCGCCGCCAACAAAGCCTTGCGCCTGGAACCGAATAATCCTCGTTATCTTGACACGGTAATTGAATTATGTATAATTACTAAGGATAAATTCGGCGCTCGGGAAGCGCTGGAGAAGTTGGCAACAGTCAATCCGGAGAACAGTAAAATTGGCGAATTTAAAAAGCAAATTGAGCAAATACCCTGATTACATAAGAAAAAGAATAAGCTGACGGCTTGGGCCGGTTTTATAAGGAAAAACAAGCTGTTGGCTTTTTTTTGAAAATAATTTTTACTAATGATGAATTACGCCGTTGTAGCTCAGCTGGTAGAGCAACTCCATGGTAAGGAGTAGGTCATCGGTTCAAACCCGATCAACGGCTCACGAATATATTTTTACGGGTGGATACTCAAGCGGTCAACGAGGGCAGACTGTAAATCTGCTGGCTTACGCCTTCGTAGGTTCGAATCCTACTCCACCCACCAATATCAAACTTTCCGATTTTTTCCCGACCAATTCGGCGGCGCAACGCGCCGCCTCATACGGCAAAATGGGGTTTCCGCGCGCTTCGCGCGCGGCCAAGCGCAGGTTCGAGCCAAAGATTTCTTTGGCAGCAACCCTTTTCTCTAAAAGGTTGCTATCCCTTGCGATTTTAACGAGGGTTGTAGCGACTTTTATCCATTCTTTCATCGGTTCGAGCCAATCATTCTGCTTTTGTTCAATCCGCGCCATTTTCTCGTCCAG
>PCSD01000077.1 GCA_002771615.1 Candidatus Falkowbacteria bacterium CG23_combo_of_CG06-09_8_20_14_all_49_15 | reverse complement strand
CAGTAAATTAGTTTACTGTTCTATACAAGCCCCTAGAATAAATATGCTCAATCCAATCAAAACAACGGATTTTGATGCCATCAAACTGAAATTGGCATCGCCGGAGGTGATTAAAAATTGGTCGTATGGAGAAGTGACGCGCCCGGAAACGATCAATTACCGGACCCAAAAGCCGGAAAAAGACGGTTTGTTTTGCGAACGGATCTTCGGCCCTTCCAAGGACTGGGAATGCTATTGCGGCAAATATAAAAAAATCAGGTATAAGGGCATAATCTGCGACAAATGCGGTGTGGAGGTGACGCGCAGCATTGTCCGGCGCGAGCGGATGGGGCATATCGGCCTGGAAACGCCATGCACGCATATCTGGTTTTTGCGCGGCATTTCTTCCAAAATCGGCTTGATTTTGGATTTATCCATGCAGTCAATTGAGAAAGTGGTATATTTTGCCAGCTTTATCATCACGGACGTGAATGAGGAATTGAAAAACGCGACCATTGAGCAGATCAAGAATGAATACAAGTCCAAAAAGAAATCCATTGAAGGCGATTATCAGCGCCAGGTCAATGAGATTAAAAATCGGAAGGGGAAACTGCTCAAGGAAGGCCAAGCGCCGGCGGAAATTGAAGTAGCCATCAATCGGGAAATTGATTCCTTGGGCGATGTTAAGGACGAAAAGATTGCCAATCTGAATGTCGCTTTTGATCAGGCCCAGCGCGAGTTGAAGGAACTGAAACCGATGCTGGTGATCTCGGAAAATATCTACCAGAATTTAAGTTTGAAATACGGCCATATCTTTGAGGCCGACATCGGCGCCGGCGTGGTGCGGCGCCTTTTGGAAAGGATTGATTTGGAAAAGACGATTGCGGAATTGGACAAAGAACTGGTGAGCGCGATTGATTCCAAAAAAGACAAGCTGACCCGCCGCATTAAGCTTTTAAAAAGCCTCAAGGCTAATCAGATTCGCCCGGAATGGATGGTGCTGACTGTCCTGCCGGTCATTCCGCCCGATCTGCGGCCGATGGTCGCATTGGACGGCGGCCGTTTTGCCACTTCCGACCTGAACGATCTTTACCGCCGCGTCATCAATCGGAACAACCGTTTGAAACAGCTGATTGAGCTTAATGCCCCGGAAGTCATTTGTCGCAATGAAAAACGGATGTTGCAGGAAGCCGTGGACGCCCTGATTGACAATTCCGCCCGGCACGGCAAGACCGTGATCGCCTCCACCGGCCAAAAAAGGATGCTCAAATCTTTGGCTGATTCCCTGAAAGGCAAGCAAGGCCGTTTCCGCCAAAATTTGCTCGGCAAGCGCATTGACTATTCCGGCCGGAGCGTCATTGTCGTGAATCCCAACTTGCGCCTGGGCCAATGCGGTCTGCCTAAAGTGATGGCGATTGAACTTTTTAAGCCTTTCATCATCAGCCAGCTGATCCAGAAGGAAATCGTGCATAATGTCCGTAGCGCTTCCCGTTATATTGAAGCCGGTCATAATGAGGTTTGGGAAATTTTAGAAGATGTCATTAAGGGCGCTTATGTGCTTTTAAATCGCGCGCCGACCTTGCACCGCCTGGGCATTCAGGCTTTTCGTCCGATTTTAATTGAAGGCAAGGCGATCCAAATCCATCCGTTGGTGTGCTCGGCGTTTAACGCTGATTTTGACGGGGATCAGATGGCGGTGCATGTGCCCTTGACCGAAGAGGCGAATAAAGAAGCGAAAGAAATCATGCTGGCCACGAACAATCTGCTCAAGCCGGCCACCGGCGAACCGGTCGTCGCGCCCAACCAGGATATTGTCTGGGGATCATATTATATCACGAGCGAAACCGCCGGGTCGGATAAAGAAAAAAAGGTTTTTTCCACAACGGCTGACGCCAAGCTGGCCTATGAGTTCGGCCACATTCTCCTGCGTGAGCCGATCCGGGTGATGATCGAGCCGGGCAAAATCATTGAAACCACGGTCGGGCGGGTGTTTTTTAATGATGTTCTCCCAAAAAAACTCCGTTTTGTAAACGAGGTGGTGGGCAAGAGTATGTTGAAATATTTGGTTAAGGAATGTTATCGTCTTTATGGGGGGGAACGGACAGTCGATTTCCTGGACGAGCTGAAGAAAAAAAGCTTCGGCTTCATCACGAAAAGCGGCTTGTCTTGGAGCATCGCCGATCTGCCGGATTTTTCCGAACGCGATCACCTGATTCAGGAAGCGGACACGATGGTTGATTTGATCCAGGAGCAATATGATAACGGCCTTTTGACGGAAAGCGAACGTTATGGCAAGGTCATTGAGCTGTGGACCGGCGTCAAAGAGAAAGTCACCGCTTTCTGCCGTTCCGGACTGCCCAAAGACGGTCCGGTCTATTCCATGATTGAATCCGGCGCTCGCGGGAGCTGGGCCCAGCTGACGCAGATTATCGGCATGAAGGGCTTGGTCACCTCGCCCTCCGGCGACATCATTGAATTGCCGGTCAAAGGTAATTTCAAGCTCGGTTTCGGAGTGTTGGAATATTTCATCTCCACGCACGGCGTGCGCAAGGGTTTGTCCGATACCGCTTTGCGGACCGCCAATGCCGGCTACCTGACCCGCCGTTTGGTGGATGTGGCTCAGGATGTGATCGTGACGGAAGAAGATTGCGGCGAAGACGAAGGTCTGCTCATTACCAAGGAAGAAAGCGAAGAAATGGGCACCGAGCTTTACAAGCGCGCCATCGGACGCTACGCGGCCAAGGAAGTGGCGGGGCCGGATGGCCAGATCGTTGTCCGCGCGGGCGAGCTGATTTCCGAAGAAATCGCGAATGAGATAAAAGCGAAAGGCATCAGAGAGATGTCCATCCGTTCCGTCCTGAATTGCCGGCTGGACCGGGGTGTCTGCGCTAAGTGTTACGGTTATGATTTGGGTTACAACCAGCCGGTCAAGCTCGGCACGGCCGTCGGCATCATCGCCGCCCAGTCCATTGGCGAGCCGGGCACTCAGCTGACCATGCGGACTTTCCACACGGGCGGCGTGGCCGGCCTGGATGATATCACCCAGGGTCTGCCGCGGGTGGAAGAAATTTTTGAAGCCCGTCCGCCGAAACGGAAAGCCTTCATCGCCGATGTGGACGGACGGGTGAGCATTGAAAGCGGTCAGCGGTCCATTGAGGACGAAAAAGGCAAGGTGCTGGTCACCAACCCGCAAGTAAAAATTCTGAAGATCGTTTATCAGGGCAAAGAAACCGACCGTTATTATTTGGCCGAAGCTTTGAAGGAAGCCCATGCCCAATCGAGCGGAAAAAAAGCGAAAGCTGAGCCGAAAGTAATGGTCAAAGACGGTGACGAAGTGGCCGCCGGCCAAACCTTGATCATGGTCGGCGCTTATGCCGTTACGGCTGAGCGGGCGGGCCGGGTGAGTTTGGAAGAAAAATATCTTAAAGTTACCTATGCCGCGGAAAAGACCAAGGAATTCATCATCCCCAAAGGTTTGAGCCTCTTGGTCAAGGAAGGCGAGGAAGTGAAAAAAGGCGATCAGCTCACGGAAGGCAGTTTGGATCTCCAACAGCTCTATTCCTTGCGCGGTAAGCTGGCAACGCAGAAATACATTATCAAAGAGATTCAAGATGTCTATTCTTCCCAAGGGCAACCTTTAAACGACAAACATATTGAAATCATTGCCAAACAGATGTTTTCCCGTTATTTCATCGTGGATTCCGGCGGAACCGATCTGCTGGCCGGCGAAGTCGTGGAAAAAGCGGTTTTGGAAAGAGCCAAGAAAAAAAATGAAAGTCTGACGGAGGATCAGGCGCCGAAAACGAACCGTTTGCTTCTGGGCATCACGAAAGCTTCGCTGACCACGGACAGTTTTCTTTCTGCCGCCTCTTTTCAGGAAACCGCCCGCGTGCTGATTGAAGCGGCCGTGAACGGCAAGATTGATTATCTGGAAGGCTTGAAAGAAAATGTCATTATCGGCCGTTTGATTCCGGCCGGCACCGGCTACAAGGGCAGGCAGGAAAGGGCGGTATATTAAAAATAAGATAAAAAAATAAGAACAAGCAAAAATAAGATAAATAAGAAAAAAGTCGGTTGAGAAAACCGACTTTTTTCTTATTTATCTTAGTTGGTTTCCAGAATCTAACGCAACACTTTCAATGTTTAATATTAGTGGATTAATTTAAAAAGCGCTTAGCAGTAATTAGTTTTTTTGTAA
>PCSD01000082.1:1873-14480 GCA_002771615.1 Candidatus Falkowbacteria bacterium CG23_combo_of_CG06-09_8_20_14_all_49_15 | reverse complement strand
TCACTTAATCTTTTATAATTTTTCATAGAAATCTAACTTAGCATTATTGGCGCTTCGCGCCAAATATGTTGCGTTAGATTCTGGAATCAAACTAATTAGTAAATTGAAAATTGATTACCGCTGAACTTGCTCAAACTTTTTCACAACCGCTAATAAATGACCGGCCAAGGGTTGATGCCACTTTTTTTTGTTCAGCCATTCATCCAGCGGTTCCAGCGCGCGGGCCAAGCTTCTGCCCAAATTTCTGTTCACGATGAAAGCCAAGCGCAAAGGAGCAAGCAGGGCGCTGTAAGTCTCAACTGACTGTCCGAATTCCCGGGTGAATAATTTGGCCACGCTGCGCGGCGTGGTGAAATCGCAGTAATTGATTGCCGGCCGATCCAAAAATTTTTCCCGGCCAAGACGAAGGAGATATTTAAAGATAAAGCCGTCCAGCGCGTATTTATTGACCAGCGACGCGATCAGCACGCCGCCCGGTTTGAGGACGCGCAGGCATTCGCGATAGCCGTTAATTATATCGCGACGGTGCAAATAGCGGAAAACTTCAATCGCGGTGACAGCGTCAAAGCGGTTATCCGCGAACGGCAAGCGGCTAATTTCGCCGTCCGCGATTTCAATATCAGGGTTGGCGGACCGTGCCCGTTCGCGCATGGCGGCGGCCGGCTCCAATCCAAACGCCCGATAGCCGAACTTGCCGAGCAAGGTCAGAAAATAGCCGGTGCCGCAACCAACGTCCAGTACTTCCCCGTCCGTGGGGACATTTTTTTCCAACAGAAAAAATATCCGTTCAAAAAGCTTTTTCCGCCCGTAGGTAAAAGCGCTGGCGTAAGGATCGCGCGCGTAAATCTCGTAGCGGTCCGCGAAAAGCGGCGCGTTCTGATCATGGGAACCCACGGCTTTTTTCCGATATTCGCGCGCCCGGTCTTTTTCAAAGTCATTGGCCTGTCTTTCCATGGCGATCGGATTATTTAAAAAATTAAAACTGAAAATTAAATTTAATAAATTTGATTAAAATCTGCGCGATAATACCAAAGCTGCAAATTAATAACATACAATATTCAACGCTCAACATCCAATCAACATCCCATACCGATACTCAATACAATCCGAATTTAAGCGCCGGCGCTTTGCCCGCGAGAAAAATTCGCGGATTCTGGTTATATATAAAATCGTTACAATCGCGCGAGGAAAAATAGTAAATGAATCCGCGCCAATATCCAGATAATCTATAAGCAATTCCCGCGGACTTTCCGGGCCGCGTCCTTCATGGTCAAAATGTCAATTTTACCCGCGCCGCGCAAACGAGCGGCGGCCTGGAAAACGGAACGGAGAATGGCGAATTGCCGCTCCGTTTCAAAAACCAGATTATAGGGATGGAACCAAAGATGAAAAATTTCTTGGCGCGCCGCCGCCCGCGCCAAACTGTTTCGGGCTTTGCGCGCGACACACGCGGGTGGAAGATGCCGGCGCACGCCCCCGCGGCTCATCAAAAGCAGGGAGTCGGGAATGTCCACTAAGCCGTTTCGGCCGATGGCGGGAGCGGATGTCAGTCCAATCGGAGACAGATAAGACGCGAGATGGGCCAGGCGGCCGAGCGGCCGAGGGAGCGGATCGTACCAGTGCGTCCGCCGGCCCCGGTAGCAAGCGAATCCGTACTTTTGCAAAAGATCAAGCTGTCCGACGCTGTTGCGGGGAAAAATGAAAGTTGAGCAGGCCAATCCTCTGGCCTGATGGATGCTGGCCGCTTTGGCAAGATCCTTTTCCAAGGCCCGCGGATGGCTTTGTTTTGAACCGTAAAGCAGATGGGCGTAGGAATGGCTCGCGATCTCGTGCCCGGCGCGCGCCTGTCTGATCGCGTCAACCAAGCCGCACCGATCAAACCAAAGGTCTTCTTCCGGATCGCTCGGAGCGGGATGCGCCGCGAACCAATCGCGCTTTTCGTCCGCCATGATCGGCCGGGGAAAATCCGCGTGTGCCCGTCCACCGGACCAGACGCAATCGTTCTCCAGAAGATGGCCGACGACTCCCCAGGTGGCCGGGATATTATATTCGTCAAACAAGTTGAGCAGGCGGATGATGGCCTCAGCTTCACGTCGGATGGCCGCTTTTTTTTCGGCCGTCAATTTCTCATCAACATAACCCCAGGCCAATTCAAAATCAATGCTAACGACAAATATCCCTTTGGCTAATTCTATTTCATTGGCCATAAGCGGCGAAAATTCCATTTCAGCATCTATTATCTTAAATATCCAATAAAAAATTACTCGTCTCGCGATCAACAAATATACGGCCCGCGGCGATCAGATATCAAGCTTTTTGCTTAAACATATTTTTCCGATACCACTCGTAGGTTTTTTTCAAGTTGTCGTCCAGATTATCCGCGATCCCGTCTCCGAGCAGGCGGCGCATCTTGGTCACGTCCGGACTGCGGTATTTTATTTCATAGGAACGATCCTTGATGAAGACCGGCCGCAAATCTTGACCACTCAAGCGAAGCAAACGCTCGGCCAAATCAACAATAGTGGTTTGCCGGCCCACGCCGATATTGATCACCTCGCCGTTGGTTTTTTCCTCCAGAAGCGCCTGGATCGCCAAACGGACATTATCATCGATATAGATGAAGTCGCGGGTCTGATAACCGTCGCCGTATATCGTCGGCGGCTGGCCGTCCAGAATCTGCTTGATGAAAACACCGACCACGAAACCGTAGGCCGAGGATTCCTGACGCGGCCCGAAGACATTGAAAAAACGCAAGCTGACCGTGGGTAAACCGTAATGGTCGTTATAAGTCTTCATGATCTTCTCGCCGATCAGCTTGATCAGGGCGTATAAGTGGGCATGATTGCTCTGGTTGGCGATCAGTTCCTGGCCGTCATCCTCTTTCAAGGGCAAAGCCGTGGAAAAACCGTACGCCTCGGAGGAAGAAGCGAAAACGATCTTTTTTACTTTCTTGGCCTGCGCGATGCGCAAAAGATGGCGGATGCCGTCCAGATCCGGCAGGACCAACAAAGGATTTTCCGTCACCCGTTTCACGCCCAGCACCGCGGCGTAATGGAAGACATAATCAATGTTGTATTCATCAAATATTTTCTCCAGAAATTCCGGCTGATTAACGTCCCCTTCTTTCAAGACGAAATTTTCCTGGCCGATAAGATGGCTGATATTATCTTTCTTACCGGTAAAAAAATTATCCAAACAAATGACCGCGGCGCCCAAGGAGATTAATTTATCGCATAAATTGGAGCCGATAAAACCCGCGCCGCCAGTAACTAAAACATTTTTGCTTTTTAAATCATTTTCAATATTTGCCATTTTTTTTCATTATAATTTTTTAATTCAAGATTAGTAAGCCAACTAATCAGCAATTAAAAGTTAATCCAATAAAACCAAAACCACTAATCAGCTGCTCGCTAATCCACTAACCCAGACCCATTGCTTTTTTATATTTTTCTAACCAATCAGGCAATTCCATGCTGGGCGTCCACCCCAGGAGCTCTTGGGCCAGGGAATTATCCGCCAAAGTAACGCGCGGCTCCGGGCGTTCGCCGATGAATCTGGTCGGCCCGCCAATCATGGCCGCGAGTTCATTGACGCTGAAATTTCGGCCACGGCCGATGTTGATGACTTCGCCGTGCGCGGCTTTGTCACTGGCCGCCGCCAGCATATTCGCCCGCACCACATCGCCGACATAAGTGAAGTCGCGACGTTGTTCGCCGTCGTTCGTGATGGTCATGGGCTCATTATTCAAACGTTGGCGGATGAAGATACCCATCACCAGGGTATAGGCGCCTTCCAGGGCCTGGCGCTGGCCATAAACGTTAAAATAGCGCAAACTGACGGTCGGCAGGCCGTAAAGGTCGGAAAATAAACGGCAGTATAATTCGCCGACATACTTCTGCAGTCCGTACGGCGACTGCGGTTTGGCCGGCAAATCTTCTTTGAGAGGCATAATATCCTGGTCCCCGTAAGCCGAGGACGAAGCGCTGTACACCACTTTTTTCACGCCCGCGTCGCGCGCCGCGGTCAGGACATTCAAAGTGCCATCCAGATTGACCGCGTTGAAAGTCACCGGATCCTCGATGGATGGCTGGACGCGGGCAAAAGCGGCCAGATGGAAAACATAGTCAACGCCAATAAATAGCGGCTTGATTTTTTCCAGATCGCGGATATCCACATTCTGCCAATCGGCTTGCGGATTAAGATTTTCCTTCTTGCCGGTCAGCAAATTGTCAATTATAATCACCTCGTCGCCGCGCGCGATGAGCGCGTCAACTAAATTGGAACCGATGAAACCGGCCCCGCCGGTGACTAATACTTTTTTGTTTTTTAAATCATTTTCAACATTGGCCATGTTTTTTCATAATAATTAGTTAAATTGCGCGGCGACGATTTGCGCGTAAAAAAATCGCGCGCCTACGATTTCTCCCCATAAACTCCTTCCAGCAAATCCAAATCCTTGTGGCTATCCAAAAGCAATTGAATATTTTTTTTCTCCACAGCCTCCAAGACTTGCAGGCCCAGATCGTCTTTGACTAACATGGCAAAAATTCCCCGAAAAGCGGCAAAATCCTTGATGAAACAGTGGCCGCCAGCGCCGCGTCCGCCTTTATGGACCGGCTCCAAATGCAATTCATTGAATTTCAAGGGCGGCCGGATACCGGCGGCCGCCGCTTCCCCGCCCTTTTCTCCGCTCTGATGGACCGGATTCAGGTGCGAGCTGCCAATCCGCGGATCTGCCGCCAGCGCGTCGCGGAGGACTTCCCAGCGGCAGGATAATTTCTGGGCTAAATCGTAAAGCAGATTGATATAAATGACTTTGAAATAGAACCAGCAATTGCCGGCGTACTTGATCAATTCCGCCTCCGGCGCCAGACAGATCAGAGTATATTCCGCCGGCGGCAGAACCGCCAGAACCGCGTCCGCTTTTTGGCGGTAAATTTCATCGTCGCGAGGCAGGCCGATGATGTTCCGCATCGGATGGGCGGCGTCGTAAGCGGCCGTGGATTCAGTCAGGAATTCCGGCGAATGCAGGATGAATTTGTCCGGATTTTCGTCCTGGATGGACACGGTTGTGCCGGGCACGATCGTGGATTTGATCACGACGATTTTCCCCGCGCCGGCTTTTTTCACCGCCTGGCGCAAAATGAAATCGTCAAAGCCTTGGGGCGTGGACGGGGTGGGCACGGCAACAAAAACGATGTCGCAATTTTTGAGACGGCCACCATTATTGACATAAGGCTCTTCTAAAGCGTAGCGGACGACGGTCAGCCCCCTTTTTTCAAAATCATCGGCGTAATTTTTGCCGATCCAACCCTGGCCGATAAAACCGATGGTCGGTGTTTTCGCGCTGTCTGGCATAAGCGATTTATCTGGACGCGAAATCCGGCCCGCGAAGCCGCTTGATAATTTCACGCCTATAAGATATTATTAAATAAAACAATCCATAAGTCAATTATGAAAAAGATTCTTTATTTGATTACCCAATCCGAACTGGGCGGCGCGCAAAAATACGTTCTTGATCTGGCCACCGCCCTGCAGGACGATTTTGCCATAATCGTCGCTTTCGGCGAACAAGGAGCAGAGGGGGATCTGGCCAAAAAGCTCAAATCCGCCAAAGCCGTCTATTATACCATTCCCCACCTCAAGCGCCGCATCTCCCCCCTAAACGATCTCCTGGCCGCTTGGGAAATCGCCCAGCTTATAAAAAGGATTAAGCCGGATATTATCCACCTGAACAGCACGAAAATTTCTATTCTCGGCTCCCTGGCCGCCAAGATCCTTCACATCTTCGCGATTCGCAATATCCGCGTCATCTACACGGTCCACGGCTGGGTCTTCAACGAGCCTTTGCCCGGCTCTTTGAAATTATTCTATAAATTCGCGGAAAAATTCACCGCGGGCGCGAAAGACAAAATCATCTGCGTTTCCGCTTACGACCGGCAAACCGCTCGCAAGGAAAAAATCGCGCCGTTGGAAAAATTTGTCACCATCCATAACGGTCTGGCCCGGCCGGATTTTTTGCCGCCCCGGGAAGCGCGTCAGCGCTTATCCGACCGCATCAAGACTCCGCTCGCGGAAAATACGCGCCTGATCGGATCAATCGGCAATTTATACCCGACCAAGGGCTATGAATATCTGCTCGCGGCCGCCGCGCGCCTGGCCGAAAAAGATCAAAGCCTCTGTTTCGTCATTATCGGCGAAGGCCCGGCCCGGCCGGAATTGGAAAAAATCATCAAGGCAAAAAAACTGGAAAAAATTGTCTGCCTAACCGGCCGGATCGCGGATGCGCCTTCTCTTTTGCCGGCTTTTGACCTTTATGTCTGCTCATCAGTCAAGGAAGGCTTGTCCTACACCGTCATGGAAGCCATGGCGGCCGGCCGGCCGATCGTGGCCACGGCCGTCGGCGGCAATCCGGAATTGATCGCGGACGGAGAAACCGGCGATCTGGCGCCGGCGCGGGACGGACAATGCTTGGCCGAAAAAATCGCTTACGCGCTCGCGCATCCGGACAGAACAAAAACTCTGGCTGCCCGCGCGCGGGAAAAAATCTCAACCGAATTCAGCCTGGATACGATGATCAAGAAAACCAGAGAAATTTATGAAGAAAAGAGCGCCTGAAAAACACCGTTCCGATCCGCCTTAGGCGCTCGGCAATCACTATCGCAAACTATTAATAAACTCATCCGCGTAAGAACGGTAATTCGGCTCCAATTCGGCCGCTTTCTCGGCCGCTTTGATCGCTTCGTCTTTCCGGCCGGATTGCGCGTAAATTTTCGCCAAATTTATCCAGGCTGTGGTATTTTTCTGGTCAGTACGGGTAATGGTTTTATAAACAGTGGCCAACCGGGAATAATCTTTTTTTTCTATGTAGTGGCCGGCAACCATCTGGTTAACGTTATCCGCGTTCAAAATCAAGTCCAAGCTGTCCATATCCACGCATCTGTCCATGGCCTGCCAAGCCTCCTCTTCTTTCTGAAAAAACATCAAAGTACGGGCTAAAAAACAATGGCCGTCCGGATATTTCTCATTCAAGCTGATGGCATAACGCAGGGTTTCTTCAACTTTATCCCGATCGTTCAAGGTCAGGAGAATTTGCGCTTTTTGGAAATAGATCGGAACCCGGCCCGGACTGGAAGCGATGGAAGCGTCAATCGCCGCCAGGGCGCGCTGGCTGTAATGATCGAATTTTTCCGGCTGGTTGGAATAATAGACGGCGGCGGCGTTCAAAAGCTGGGCTAGAATCATCTGGTTTAAGCTGTCCTGGGGATTATAAGTAATATTCTTTTCGGCCAGTTCAAGATTATATTCAATCACTTCAACCGCTTTTTCCGGCGGCAGGCTTTTCAGGCTGGTCGGGTTGGCGAGCAGAAGGCGGTTGTAACTGGTGCGGCTGTCGCGGTCCAGGACAGTCTGATAGCTTAAAGCGATCTTATATTCTTCCGTGGCGGAAACGATGCCGCCTTGCTGATAAGCTCGCTGCCCGTTGATCGTGGCGGTCAGCATGCGTAAAGGTAATATATTATACTGGTACATGATGCCAACCAAGACAAGCGCGGATAAAAACAAAGTTACGACTTCCGCTCTTTCCCAAGGCTTATCCGGCGGCAATTGGTAATTGAAACGGTCCGGCCGGTTCAGCCAGAAGATGAAGCCCAAAACTATCATAATGCCGACATAAGTCACGAGCGAATCAAAGACGGCCAAATTCTGCACAAAATAGGCGGTAATCAAACCGTTTGCCAGGACAAAAGTATTCAAACCGGTTTTTTTTCGAAAAAAGCCGCGCCAGAGATAAAAAAAAGCGAAAGCGAAAATTGACAAGTAAGCCAAGCCGCCCAACAGGCCGGTGGTGGACGTGATGTCAATCAGGTTGTTGTGGGCGCGGTCAAAATAAGTTTCTCCGCGGGTGTAATTATAGAATTTGGGATCAAAATATTTATCAAAAATAATCGCGTAGTTGCCGAAGCCGGTGCCCAGGAGCGGATGGTTGGGAAAGTCCTTCAGGGCCGCTCGCCAACTGATCAAGCGGGTCTGAAAAGTGCTTTTTTGGAAAGTAATTCCGGAAATCGGGCGCAAAAGACGGTTCTGGCGGATATAATCCTCGTCTTTATTGATGAGCAGAAACACCGTGCTGAAACTCAAGGCCAAAAAAACCGACATCAAGCCGATTTTAAGCCGTTTCCCGGGCGCGAAAAGGCTGTAAAGAAAAAATACGACAATCAAGCTGAAGCCCAAACCGACAAAAGCGCCGGTTGTTTCCTGGCGGTAAAACGCCGGTAAAAAAACCAAGAGCGGCGCCAGATATGCCCAGCGCCAGCCGTATTGCTTATCGCGAAAAAACAATAACAGGCAAAAATAGATATTAAAAATCAGATAGCCGCTCACATAAGCGGTATTGCCGATGGACGCGTAAATGGCCGAAGAAGCGGAAAAAGTTTGGAAACTGACAAAAATAGCGAACAAAATTGATAGGCCGAAAAATATGCGCCAATCGCGCCAATCGCGCATAACCGTGATAATGATGAGATAAAAAGCGAAAAAATGAAGGATATGGAAAACGCCGAGCATCCTTTCCACATCGCCCCAGAAACTCAAATTAAAATCAATGCCGGCAAAACAACTCGCTAAAGCGGCGGCAAAAAACGCGGCCAAGCCAATAGTAATGGCTGACCGAGTCGGCCGCCAAGCCGGATATTTCACAAGCAAAATAATCCAAAAAATCAATAAAAATTCCATTAAAATATTAAAGGAAATCTGCTTGGATGTGATATACGGAAAAAGCAATGATTTAAAAACAAAAAAAACCGTCAGCAAGGAAGAAAAAACCCCAATTTTCAAAATCCAGACAAGCAATTTTTGCGGCATATTTTTATAAATGAGTATAAAAATAAAAACTAACGGGCAAAACCCGCCGATTTTATCTAATTAAATATTCCCAAAAAGGCAGATTGGCAGTATTTCGGCGATATGATCTTTTCTGATTGGCCTAATTTTATCAAGCCGGTCAATGATTGTCAATTTAATTAATAGGAAAAATTTTTCCGGTTTTGTCCTTAATTATAATTTCCCAAAATCGCTGTTGCTGATGCCAAGTCCAAGATAGCGCATCACCGCGAACGCGTCCGCGGGCCGGCCGAGAAAATAGCGCTTATTGTCCGCCGGATTAATGTACCAAGCCTCGCCCTTGCTTTCAACCTGAAGAAAAATTTTTCCGGCTTGCTCGGCGGCAAAAGATCCGTCTATCTTCATCCGCCCTGGTCCGCGCGGATTATAGCCGTTCGTGATTTCAGCCAGGTCCGAATAACCGTCGCCGTCGCTGTCCGCCCGCTCTCTGTCCGCGCCCAGCGCGTCTTCAAGCATATCCGGCAGGCCGTCGCCGTCGCTGTCCGCGCCGGATAAAAATTTCCAACCCACGGGTATCTTTTCCAGATTAATGTCTGTAATGCCAATCCCCTGTCCGCGCATCACCGCGAACGCGTCCGCGGGCCGGCCGAGAAAACACATTTCCTGTTTACTCGGATTAATATAATACGCTTCTCCGGCTGACTCCACTTTTAAAATAATCTTACCAAGTAAACGTCTGTAATATTCGCCATTTTTTATCGCAAACGGCGCACCGTTTCCGTTTCCGGTCGGGGCCGCGGCCACGTTGCCGGCTCCGCTCTCCGGCGCCGGTTCGCCGTTGCCGCTCCCGACCGACGCGCTTGGTGCCGGATCGTCCACGGCCGCCCAATGATAAATTTCGGTCCGGGCGATCGTACCGGGCGTGCTGGTGGCGGCCAGATAATATTCCAAGCTGGAAGCGCCGGCCAAAGGACAAGCCAGGCTGTGCCGGATTTGATAATCTTTGGCAACGGAAGATTTATAAGCGCCGGTGCCGGTCGGCCGGTAAAAAACCGCGGCTTTGGCGGCCAGATCGGTCGCGAATTCAAGGATCAGATCGGTGCCGCTGGCGCGCGCAACCGGTGCGCCCAAAAAACACAACTCATCGCTAAAAGGCAATTGAAAACTGCCTTCAGCCGAACGGGAAAGGCCGCTGTAAACGGCTGTAATCTTGTAATCATAAGAAGCGCCGATTTTCAAGCCGTTCAGGGTCTGCTTCTGCTTCTCGCTGGCCGCACTGTTCAATTCCTCCCCAAAAGAGGTGAATTCCGACCGCTTGTATTCAAGCTTGCCGGCCGCTTTGGCATTGGTCTGCCAAAGCACGGACGCGGTGCGCGAGCTAACATATTCCACTGCGTGCGACAGGATTTGGAAATCATCCCGCTCGGCAGCATTTTCATAAACCGTCAAGGCGAAAATTTTCTGGTTATCAGCGGCGTCCGTTTCCGCGATCTGATTGCCGTTGTTGACCGTGAAAGATAATGTCTTCTGGCCAACGCCGGGAAAATAGCCGGTAAACTTGTATTGGAAAAACTCCCCGGGTTCCAAGGGGTTGGCCACGCTCGGATACGGATCCTGCTCCTGTTTTTCAATGACAAAATCGCCAAAATCCCAGCGCGCTCCCCGTTCTTCCGCCGGCTGGAGGGAAAAATCGTCCTGCGTGCGCAAACCGCGTCCGGAATTCAGGCTGAGCGCGCCCGTATTTTTCACCTTGGCCGTGATGGTCAAAGTTTCATTTTTCAAGGGCTTGCTTTTGGTGACGGCGATCGTCTCCATGGTCAAATTCGCGCCTGTTAACGGCAAAACAGTGATTGTCTGCTCAAGCCGGTTGTTGCTTTCATCTTTTTCTTCCAATTGGCCGGCCGCGTCAATAGCGAAAGACAGATGATAATCGCCGGGCGCGGCGAATTCACCGCGGTATTCATAGGTGAATGTCCCGCCGGACAAGACCCGCTGATTGGAATCAATCAGCGGCAATTGGCGGGACTTGATGGTAAAACCGGAAAAATCATAAAGCACGGAACCGCTGCCGGCGCCGGTGGACAAACTTTCATAGCCGTTATTTTTGGCTTTTACGGTAATGATCAATTCCTGGCCAGCCGCCGGTTTTTTCGGGATGGTGGAGATGCTCTCAATTTTCAAATCAAAGGGTTTGGCCACGGTGATTTTGGCGGTCAGATAATTATTCGTCCAATCCGATTCCGCCAGCGGCCGGCCGCTGTTTACGGTAAAGGTCACGGTTTTTTCCCCCAAAGAACGGAATGATCCTTCCAGGAGATATTGCTTGGTTTTGTCCGGGGCCCAAGGGCTGGCCGGCGAAACGGCCGGGATCGTGGTTTTGGTCAGTTCAAAATCCCGGAAATCAAGGGTATAGGAATTTATCGCGCTGTTGTCGGCCAAATCCTGGTCGCCGCGATAAAGAATGGCGACGGTGATAACGACGGGCTGGTTCAAGGCCGGTTCGGCCGGTTTGACGGTCAGGGTTTTTACGGACAGATCAGACCAGGCGGACGCCTTGGGCGCGATGACAAAACAAATAAAACAAAAAAATCCGAAAAATATTTTTTTATAAATATCCATATTTTTTAGGTTAACGATTTTTTGGTGACCAACATTTCGGATTGTTGATGATATAATTTCGGATGCGGGATAATTCGCCTTGGTTCCTGATGACGCGGTCATAAAAACGTTCCTGCCATTTGAATTGTTTGTTGATATTTTTGGCCCCCAGGGTGACGCCGATTTTATACCCCCTGATTATGGACGATATATTTTTTGATTGCGAACCAAATTTATTTTTATAACATTGATTTGTTATGGTACCGGCCACCCGTAGAGACGCAAAATTTTGCGTCTCTACGTCCGGGCCATCCGGTCCAACGTCCGGGCCATCCGGTCCAACGTCCGGGCCATCCGGTCCAACCGATTTTTTATTATGGATTATATGGATTATGCCATGGACATGGTCCGGCATAACCACAAAAACATCCAATTTTATTTGTGGAAAATGATTTGGAATCATCTGCCAACATAATTTTGCCAATCGGCCCAATTCTGACCAAATCATTTGGCCCGCGCGAATATGGCCAAAATAATTGATCCGGTTTTTTGCGCAAACGGTTATGAAATATGATCCGCTTTGACCGTAATTCCAACCAGCTAAACGGCTGGGCAATATCCGGTATTTATTCCTGAATAAATTTGTTTTTCCCTCCATGTGAATATTATAGCATATTTTTTGTTTCGCAACAGTCTCCCGAGGCTGGATAAGGTCTCTCTGGCGCCGCGGTAAGAATCCAAAAGCCCTCCCCGGCTCACGCCGGGAAGGGCTGTTTGGTTTTTACTAACAAGATTCTTTATCTTGCGATATCAAATCTTAGTTAGACAGAGTGCCGCCGCGGACAGAAGTGATGCCAGACAACAAGGGGCGGACCGGGGTCGCGTAACCAGCCAAGGTGCCAGGCGTGCTGGCATAGTTGTGCGTGTAATACATGTTGCTATCCACGCTTTCAATGGTGGTTTGGAGCGATTGGTTCGCGTTGGTAACGGCCAGGGTAGCGGAAATGATGTATTCCGCGGTTTCACCCGGTTTGACAGTCAGATCCGTGTCAGTGCCGGCATAAGTCTGCAGGAAGTCAATCACGAAGCTTGTGCCGTTGGTGGCGGTCACAGCCGCGCCATTGTACTTGGCGGTCTTTTCGCCGTTCGCGCCGCCCACTCTCCG
>PCSD01000082.1:0-1740 GCA_002771615.1 Candidatus Falkowbacteria bacterium CG23_combo_of_CG06-09_8_20_14_all_49_15 | reverse complement strand
ACATCGCGAATGCCAGTCGGCAATGAGCCGTTAGCGAAGGCGGTGGTGATGTTGGACATGGTCGCGCCCATGATCGTGGAAAGCACGGTCGCGGTCGTGGAGGCCACGCCAGTATTATCCAGCACTTCGCTGGTGTTGTTGCCGACCGCTTTGACAACCATGCTCGTGGAGCTGGCGATGTCAAGTTTGACGGTCTTGTTGGCCACGCCAGTGGCGTCAGCGGCCGGAGTCGAAGAATAGTCAATCGGCTTCAAAGCGGCCGCGACATAGATGTACTTCGCGCTGGTGACCGGGATGAGGATGTTGACATCCTCAAAGGTCGCTTCGCGGGAAGAACCCAGAGTCGCTTCGCCCAAGAGGGTGGTCATGGCTTTTTCGCCATAGAGCCGCAGATAGGCGACATGGTCGCTGGTCGCGTCACCCAGCATGTTGATCAGGGTGAAGTCTTCCAATTTGACTTCTTCGTACTGGGCAGTCGCTTTCAAACGTCCCACCAGCACCTGCTGGCCAGCCAGCACGTTCTTAACGGTATTGGTATCCGCTTCCGTGCTGTCAAAAGCCAAAGTATAGGTGCCGTTGGCCGCGATCGTGGAAACATGCCCGTCAGCCGGATCAGCAGTCACGCTGGCAACATCGTTGTTGTCGCTGTCGCGGACCGTGTAGTTGGACGTGCTATAGGTGTTCCAATTGAAAGAAATCGTGCCGGCGGTCGGGGAATCTTTCACGTCGCCGCGGACCACGATGTACTTGCCGTTGGAAGTCCCTTTCGGGATGTTCAGGGTAAAGCCGGAGAAAGGCACAGCCGTCGCCGCCGACAAGGAAGTTTCGGTGTCCAAAGTGGTCTCCGAACCATCCGCGTTAACCACATTGAAGTAAACCTTGTTGAAAGCGGAGCCGACAGCGGTAAAACCAATACCAGTCATGGTGCTTCCGTCCAGATTCACTTTGGAAACTCTCAAGTTGTCAACGTTGTTGGCGAAAATCTTGCCCTTGAAGAGCAGGACCTGCTTGGCGTTCTTGACATAGGTCGCGGCCGTGGTGGTCACTTTGGCAAAAGTAATCTCCGGCGCCTTAACGGTCATGGTCTTGCCGGACAGGGTCAGGCTGGAATAATCGGAATCCGCCACCGCGGTCTGATCCGTATCCTGGAAGTACTCCACACAGCCTTGGCCGTCGCTGAAGTTAATGCTTACCGCGTAAGTTGTGTTCACGTTGGTGCCGTCTTGGATGTCGGCGCGGATCTGGAAATTGTACTGCGTACCTTTGGCAATGTAAACATTGTCAAAATCCAGATTGTAGGTGGTCGCGGTCGTGGAAGCCGGATCGGAAACGGAATATGACACGTTGTTCGTGGCGTCAACCAATTCCCAATTGATCGGCAGTTTGTTGGAGATGGAATTGGTGGTCAGGCGCACCCGCAAAGTGTCAAAGTTGACCGACTCGTTGGCGGACATGACTTTGAAATTGGCCAGGACGAAATCCGTGGTGTCATCCTTGGTTTCCGTGGCTTGCGGGCCGTCAAAGGACACATTGACTTCCGAGCCCTGGATGGTGGTCTCCGGGCCGGTGCCAGCGCCCAAACCGGTCACGTTGCTGGAATAAAAATCTCCATAAGCCGTGCCGCGGACATCAGCATCAACCACGTTCTGCAGATAGAACTGCACCTTCTTGCCGATTTCTCCAAGCACATCGCCGCGAACGATCGCGGTAATGGTCCGGGATTTTCTCAGCTGGAAGGGG
>PCSD01000038.1 GCA_002771615.1 Candidatus Falkowbacteria bacterium CG23_combo_of_CG06-09_8_20_14_all_49_15 | reverse complement strand
AAATTAAATAAAAAATTAATTTATATCTCTATTCTACCATATTTTAGCTAAAAAATTAAGTTGTTTTTACACATTAACTAACTAAGTATTAGCGGTGCTATACAAGCCCCAAAATATAATATGGACTTGATTATCGTTGAGTCGCCCACTAAGGCGAAAACCATCGCCAAATTCGTGGGCAAAAAATTCACCGTGGAATCTTCTTTCGGCCACATCCGCGACTTGCCAAATCGCGAAATCGGTGTGGATTTTGAACATGATTTCGCGCCCAAATACGTGATTCCGGCCAAATGCCGGCCGGTCGTGAAAAAACTCCAGACTTTGGCCAAAAAAGCCGAGCAAGTGATCCTTGCGACTGACGAAGACCGCGAAGGCGAAGCCATTGCCTGGCATTTGGCCGAGGCCTTGGATCTGCCGGACGGACAAAGGCATCGGATCGTTTTCCATGAGATCACGGATGAAGCCATCCAAGCCGCCTTGAAAAATCCCCGTTCTTTGGATCTGGCCTTGGTTGACGCCCAGCAAGCCCGGCGCATCCTGGATCGGCTCGTCGGCTACAAGCTCTCGCCGTTCCTGTGGAAAAAAGTCGCCAAAGGCTTGTCGGCCGGGCGCGTCCAATCAGTCGCTGTGCGCCTCATCGTGGAAAGAGAGAGGGAAATTCAGAAATTCCAAGCCCAAGAATACTGGACCATTGAAGCGGATTTAAGCCGATTGGATCAAGGCCCCATTTCCGAAACCGAGGCCAAAAAACGCTTTACGGCCAAACTTTTTTCCTGGGACGGAAAAACTTTGGACCAATTCAGTTTGAAAGAAGAGAAGGCGGCTCAAGACATAGTCGCGCGTCTGGACGGAGCGGCTTATACGGTCCAAACGGTCGCACGCAAAGAAAGCAAAAAAAATCCGCCCGCCCCTTTCACCACTTCCACCCTGCAACAAACCGCTAATCGCTGGTTCGGTTTTACCGCCCGGGAAACCATGACGCTTGCCCAGCAATTATATGAAAAGGGTTACATCACTTACATGCGCACCGATTCCTTATTTTTGGCGGAAAAATTCCTGCAATCCGCCCGCGCTTATCTGGATAAATCTCTGGGCGCAAATTACGCCTTGATTGAACCGCGCCACTGGCGCACCAAAGCCAAAGGCGCACAGGAAGCGCACGAAGCGATCCGGCCGTCCGAAATCGGCCGAACGCCCAAACAGATGGCGCAAGAGCTGGACAAAAAACAGCTGAAACTCTACCAGTTGATCTGGCAGCGCGCGCTGGCCAGCCAGATGCCGCCAGCCGTCATTGACGCGACGGCCGCGGATATCGCGGCGGGCGATACTTCCGCTTTGTTCCGCGCGAACGGACAGATGCTGAAATTTGACGGCTATCTGAAAATCTATCCGGAAAAAGCTTTGGAAGTGGAATTGCCCACCTTGGCCAAAGGAGAAAAATTGGAATTGCACGCCCTACGGCCCGAACAGCATTTCACCAAGCCGCCGGCACGCTATTCCGACGCCGGCCTGGTCAAGGCCATGGAACGTTTCGGCATCGGCCGGCCTTCCACCTACGCCCCGACCATTGCCACGATCATCGCCAGAAATTATATCGCCCGCGACGATCACAAGCGCCTCGGTCCGACGGAAATCGCTTTCATTGTCAACGATCTCCTGCTGGCGCACTTTCCCAATATCGTTGATTACCAATTCACCGCTCATCTGGAAGAAAGCCTGGACGAGATCGCGGAGGGCGCCAAGAGCTGGCAACCGGTCATCAAAGAATTTTACGAACCCTTTGCCGCCAATCTGGCGGAAAAAACGGAAGCGGTTAAAAAAGACGACATTGTGCCGCCGGAGGCTTCCACGGAAGTCTGCGACAAATGCGGCGCGGCCATGATCGTCAAATTCGGACGCTACGGAAAATTTCTCGCCTGCAGCGCTTTTCCGGATTGCAAGAACATTAAACCCTTAAATCCGGGCGCGGCCGATGGCGCGGCCAGTGAAGAATTCAAAAAACTGGCGGAAAAATACGCCCAGGAAGTCTGCGACAAATGCGGCGCGCCCCTGGTTCTGAAAAACGGCAAGTTCGGTCCCTTTCTCGCCTGCAGCGCTTATCCGAAATGCCGGCGGATCAAGAATGTCGCCGAAAATAAATCCTCCACCGGCTTGAAATGCCCCGTGTGCGGGCAAGGTGAAATTGTCCAAAAACGAAGCCGACGCGGAATTTTTTACGCTTGCGACCGCTATCCGGACTGCAAAAACGCCTACTGGAGCAAACCGACTGGCGAGGCCTGTCCGCAATGCGGCGCCTGGCTCGTGGCCGGAAAAAATGACACTGTGGTCTGTTCCAACAAGGAATGCGGCTACAAAAAACCGGCTTAGGCTCCGCCGCTGTCCGGCCAGACATTGGCAAATTTATCCATGCACAAAAAAATAGCCCCTCGCACGAGGGGCTATTTTTTTGTGGCCGGAAAAAATGGCTGCAAAGTCGGATTCCCGGACGGATAAAAATATCGCGCTTGGAATTATTGCTTCTCCGGATTTTTCTTTCTTCCGGAAGCGCTTTTGTCGCGCAGGACATCAACCAATTTTTTTATGCCTTCCCCGATCAAAAGCAGATAGGAAGTGGAGTGCTCGATTTTTTCTTTCAGGGACTTGATCAAGTCGTCCAGCTTGGACAGGCGCTGGCGCATTTCCCGCGCCGCCGAGAAGACCTGTTTGATCGTCATGGCGAAATAATAGGCGATCCAGCAGAAGAAAAAAGCGACTGCGGCGATAGCGAGCGAGAGAACCAAATAAAAAACATCACGGCTGGTTTCCAACATAATTTTAAATTATCTTAAATTTTTAAAAATCCCGCAAAGCCGCGCCGAATTTTTCCGCCAAATTCTTCATCAGCTCTTTTTGCAGCTGGTTTATCTCCTCCGCCTGCAAAGTCCGTTCCGCCTGGTAGACAAAATGGAAAGCCAGGCTCTTTTTTTTCGGCCCGACTTGATCGCCGGCAAAAACATCAAACAATTCAATTTTTCTGATCAACGGACTAAAAGCCAAAATGGTATTTTTTATATCCAAATAACTGATATTTTTGTCCACCAGCAAAGCCAGGTCTCTTTTGATCGGCGGAAATTTCGTCTCGGGCTGATAATGCGCCTGGCGCCCGGCGGCCAATTCAACCAGTTCGGCTAAACGGATTTCCGCGAACCCGGCGCTTTTTTTCAGGCCTACGCGCTTGGCCACCGGCTGGCTGATTAAAGCGGCCAAACCGATCGGACGGCCGGCAATCACCAGAGCGGCGCAAAGATTTTTTTCCGTCCAACCCGGAAAAATATCCGTCTTTTCAAATTCCAAAGGCAGATAATAGGCGGCGGCCAAAGCTGTCAGAATCGTCTTTAAACGCCGAAACACGACCGGACCGTCCGCGCCCGCGAGCGCCAAGCCCAGCCTTTTTTCCTGATGCGGCAGAAAAGCGCCGTCTTGGTCGCCCACCGGCCAGACACCGGGCAGTTTCTGGAAAATCAAGCCGATTTCAAAAAATCCGGTTTCGTCATAACGGGCCTGATTGGCGATGATGTTGGCGATCAAACCGGGTGCCAAAGCCGAGCGTAACAAAGTTTGCTGGGCGGAAATCGGATTGGCCAGCGCTACCTGGTCTTGCGTAGACAAATTTAATTTGGCCAAAAATTTCTCATCAACAAAAGAATAATTCAAAACCTCGCTTAAAGCCCCGTTATACACCAGAATCTTTCTGGCTTCTTGGGCAAAAAGCAGATTTTTGTCCTGATCCGGAGCCGAAAGCCTGACCGCGGGCAGGGTTAAAGGCAATTGGTCAAAGCCGTGCAAACGGGCGATTTCTTCCATAATATCCTCCGGCCGGCTGATTTCTTTGGCCGTGCGCCAAAAAGGCGCGGTGATCAGCAATTCATCGCCCTGATCCTCAACTTGGAACCCGAGACGGACAAGATAGGCAACAGCTTTTTCTTTTTTAATGGCCAAGCCGATCCGCCGATTCAGCCAATCGATCTTGACCTTGATAGCCGGACGCGGCGAATTTTCGCTCCGCGCGTCAATCAGTCCGCCTTCCACGCGCAGGCCGGGACAAATTTTTTTCAGCAAATTAAAAGCGCGGCTTAAACCAAAAGAGCAAAGCTCCGGCGGCAAAAATTTTTCAAAACGGATAGAAGCTTCCGTCCGCAAACCCAGGCTTTGTTGGGATTTTCTGATCGTTAAAAAGTCAAAATTAGCCGCTTCCAAGGCGATCCGGACGGTGGCCGGCGTTATTTCACTGTCCGCCCCGCCCATCACGCCAGCCACGGCCAAAGGCCGGTCCGCGTCGGCAATCAACAAAAGACCGCCCGGCAGGCTTTTTTGCTCCCCATTTAATAAAGCGATCCGCTCCTCGTTTTTGGACAGACGGACATCCAGCCGGTTGATTTTATCCCGATCAAAAGCATGCAAAGGCTGGCCGGTTTCCAACATCGTATAATTAGTCACGTCCACAATATTATTGATCGGCTTCAAACCGGCGGCCACCAGCCTCTTTTTCAGCCAATCCGGAGATTCCTCCACGCGCACGCCGGACAGCACGAGTGCTTGATAACGCGCGCACAGGGCCGGTTCATGCACGGTTACTGGCAATGAGTCCGGAGCGGCCACCGGCGCGGGCAAATCATCGGCCCAAGCCGGTTTCTTCAGCGGCAGATCAAAAAGCGCGGCGATTTCTCTGGACAGGCCGTAATGGCTCCAAAGATCGGAGCGGTGCGTGATGGATTTGTTGTCCACTTCCAATATAAAATCGTCCAAACCGAGATAATCCGCGAGCGCTTGCCCGACTTTCGCCTTCTCGGTGAGGATCATGATGCCGGAATGATCATCGCCCAAGCCCAATTCATCGGCCGCGCACAGCATACCGTCCGACCACTCCCCCCGAATTTGCGTTTTTTCTATTTTCAAACCATTGGGCAAAAGAGCGCCCGGCAAAGCGACCGGGACCATTTGTCCGGTCTTGATGTTGTCGGCGCCGCAAACAATGCTCAGTTTTTCTCGGCCCAAATCAAGGACCGCGATCCGCAAACGGTCCGCTTGCGGATGCTTGGCCACCGATAAAATTTTGCCGATGGCCACGCGGTCAAAAAATTCCGCTTGGCCCCGGACGGACTCAATTTCCATTGTCTGACGGGTCAAGCGGTCAGCCAGTTCCCGCGGACTGATATTTTTGGGCAGGGTCACGAAATCTTTGAGCCAATTGAGGGAAATAAACATAAAATCAGCTTAAAATTGTTCCAAAAACGGCAAATGGGCGCCGCGGAGCAGACGAATATCATTAATGCCGAATTTCATCATGGCTAAACGGTCCAAGCCGATGCCGAAGGCAAAACCGCTGTAAATCTCCGGATCCAAACCGCCCGCTTTAATCACCTCCGGATGCACCAGGCCGGCACCGATCATTTCCAGCCAACCGGTCTGTTTGCAGCTTGGACAGCCTTGTCCGCCGCATAACACGCAAGACATATCAACCTCCAGCCCCGGTTCCACAAAAGGAAAATAACCCGGCCGGACACGGATATTCAACTCCTGCCCCATAACGGCCGAAAGCATTAATTTCATGAAAGCGGTCAAATTGGCCAGGGAAATATCCCGGTCCAGCATCAAGCCTTCAAGCTGATAAAAAGTCGTGTCATGACGGGTATCTGTCGCTTCAAAACGGAAAACACGGCCGGGCACAACGACCCGCAAGGGAGCGCCGTATTTCTGCATGGCTCTGACCTGCATGGGCGATGTGTGCGTGCGCATGACCAGCTGGCCAACGGCTTGTTGGGCGATCGGCTGGACATAAAAAGTATCCTGCATATCGCGGGCCGGATGGAAAGGCGGGATATTCAAAGCGGTAAAATTATAATAATCACTCTCCAATTCCGGCCCATCCAAGACTAAAAAGCCCAAGGAAATAAAAAATTTTTCCAATTTTTCCAAAACGATAGTGAGAGGATGAAAATGGCCGCGCGCGCCGGCCTGCCCCGGCAAAGTCACGTCAAAAGACGGATTTTTCCCGGCCTGGCCGGAAAAAACTTCTTCAGCTTGCCGGAAAGCGGCGGACAAATCGTTCTTGATTTGATTGGCCAGCTGGCCGACAATCTTTTTTTCCTGTTCGGAAACATCAGACAAACCGCGAAGAATCGCGGTCAACCGGCCTTTCCGTCCCAGATATTCAATCTCCAAGGCGCGCAGGCTCTTTCCTTCGCGGGCTTCCGCGATGGCGGCTAAAACCTGCTCTTTGAGTTTAAGCAGATGATTCTGCATAAAATTTGACTGATGACTGATGTTTAAGACGATTTAGAGGAAAATTTTTTCTTGTTGAGAAAGATGAATTCCAAAACGGATAAAGCCAGAATCAGCAAGGCGAGATTAAGCCAGGACAACATCCGCTTAGACAACAGAAAAAACGCGGCCGCCACCAAAAAGGCGAAAAAGAAAGACTGCCGGAAAGACTCGCGCACCAATTGAAAAGCCGGCTGGTCGCGGTGGCGGAGAAAACGGACGGCAAATCCGACCACAGCGGCCGTGGCCAGCAACGCCAGGAAAATAGTGGCATAAAAAAGGGTGAAACCGAGCCAATTGGTTGTAAAAGGATTAACATTTAAAATAACCAAGCCGTTCAAAAGCCAAGCGAACAGGGTGATGGCGATCATGACTAAAAGGTATTTTTTTAAACTCATAATCTTTCTTAATTATCATCTTTTTTATATCTATTCAATACCTTCAAGTCCTATCTACTTTAATACGATATCGGTAAAAAAGCAAGCTTATTTTTCATTCGCTTTTCGGACGGTACTGTAAGGCTTCGGCCGCGTGCGCATAGGCGATTTGGTCCGCGTCAGCCAGATCCGCGATGGTGCGAGCCAGCTTCAAGACGCGGAAATAAGCGCGAGCGGACAAGTGCAGGCTGGTCACCGCGCTTTTCAGCAAATCCTTGGTCTGATCGTCCAAAGGGCAATATTTTTTCACGGTTTCCGAATTCATTTCCGAATTGGTGAAAAGACCGCCGACTCCGAATCTTTCTTTCTGTTTTTCCCTGGCTTTTTCAATACGGGCTTTAATCATGGCCGAAGTTTCCGCGGCCTGCAGAGAAGAAAGCTTGTCAAAGCTGATCCGCGGCACTTCCACGTGCAGATCAATCCGGTCAATGATCGGCCCGGAAATTTTTTTTTGGTAATTGGAAATCTGCCCGGGTGAACAAAGGCAGTGCCGATCCGGATCGCTCGCGTATCCGCAAGGGCAGGGATTCATGGCCGCGATTAATATAAACTTGGCCGGAAAAGACAGGTTGCCGGCGGCGCGGCTCACATTGATCATGCCGTCCTCCAGGGGTTGGCGGAGATTTTCCAGGACTGGCCGGGGAAATTCCGGAAATTCGTCCAGAAACAAAACGCCTCGATGCGCCAGGGAAATTTCCCCCGGCCGCGGCCAGACGCCGCCGCCGACCAAAGCCGCGCCGGAGGCGGTGTGATGGGGCGCGCGGAAAGGACGCGCGGTCAACAAAGGGGTGCCGGCCGGCAATTCGCCGGCCACGGAATAAATTTTCGTCAATTCCAGGGCTTCCGGCAGGGTCAGATTCGGCAAAATGGAAGGCATCGTGCGGGCCAACAAGGTCTTGCCGGAGCCGGGCGGACCGCTCATCAGCATGTTATGCCCGCCCGCGGCCGCGATCTCCATGGCGCGCTTGGCGTGCTCCTGCCCTTTGACATGGGCCATATCGGCCAGGATTGCCGGGTTAGAAAAATCAAAATCTTTGTCCGGTTCGGGCGCGATCCGCTCCCGCCCGAGCAAATGATTGATCACTTCGCGTAAATGCTTGGCCGGAAAAACTTGTAGATTTTTCACCAGCTTGGCTTCCGCGGCGTTGGCGGCCGGCACGAACATATTCTCCATGCCGATCTTCTGGGCCTGGATGGCAATCGGTAAAATGCCATTGATCGGCCGGATATCGCCGGCCAAAGCCAATTCGCCGGCAAAAATCGTCTTCTGGAGATCCACATCGGATGTAATTTTTCCGGTCGCGAACATGATGGCCAACGCAATCGGCAAGTCATAGCTCGGCCCTTGTTTTTTCAAATCCGCCGGCGCCAAATTGACCGTGACTTTGACGCGGGGAAATTCCTGCCCGGAATTTTTGATCGCCCGTCTGACCCGTTCGCGGGATTCTGAAACCGCCGCGTCCGGCAAGCCGACCACGGAAAAAACCCCCATATCGCCGCCGCCGGTATCAGCTTCCACTTCCACCAAAGAAGCTTCCAAGCCGATCACCGCGGCGGACATAACTTTTGCGGACATAATAAAGAGGATGATTAAAAAAAATCACCTGAGTTTAAAAATTAACTCGGCGTACTGTTTTGGCCAATCCGGCCGGTTGGTCCGGATCAAGTCCGCGGGCCAAAGCCGTTTCCACAGCCAGCCGTTGGAGCAGTTTGACCGCGGTGAAAATCGCCGTGTCTCCCGGCCCCGGAATTTCCACATTACAGTCCGCGGCCAAAGGCAGATTAAGCGGAGAAAAAGAAATTATCCGCGCGCCGGCCTGGCGGATTTCCCGGATCAAATTTTCATAAACTTTATGATAAGCCGTCTGCAAACCAACGACCAGCACCGGCACCCCGTCCAAATTGGCTTTATAGCCATGACTGATTTCCAAAGCGGGCAAAGCCGTGATCTGCAAGCCGGCCCCTTCGCCCAATTTCAAAGCCGCTTCGCCGGCCAGGCCGTAATCCAAGCCGATGCCCAGACTGTAGGCGCGAACCGCCGGTGCGAGACAGCGGACCAGCGGTTTGATATCCAAAGCCAAAATTTTTTCATATAAAACCGGCAAGCCGCTTAAATCATCCGGACGGGCGCCAGTCAGATAATGAGCAAAAAGATAAGCCGCGGCTAAGCCGGCGGCAAAAGATTTGGTGGCCAAAATCTGTTCCGAACCGGCGGGCGTAAGAAAAAAACCGTCCGCCATTTTGGCCAAAGCCCCGGCGCCGCGGTTGATCACGGCAAAAACGGCCGCTCCTTGTTCGCGCGCCTGAGCCGCGGCGCGGACGGTTTCCGTGGTTTCCCCGGACTGGGAAAAAACCAGCGCCAAAGTCCGGCGCGGCACCGGATAGCCGGTCAAGAAAAATTCCGAAGCCGGCACGGCGGTCGCGTCCCGCCCGGCGCGCCGGAAAAAGGCGGCCACCAAAAAAGCCAACCAATAAGAAGAACCGCAACCCAGGGCATAGATCTTATCCACCCGTTGGAAATGCTCAGCCCAATTAGCCAAATCTTTGTCCGCGGCCAATATTTTTGCCACAATGGCCGAGCCGCGAGCGATATCTTCTAAAGTTTTTTGTCCGCGCATAAAAAATTTATACTTTTTCATTATAGCACAAAAATCCCGGCCAGGCACATATGCCCCTGTTTCTTGGGATTTTGATCCGGCGCTGCTGATATTCTCTCAATTATTATTCGGCCTTTTTTGTTGTGCGGCCGCGCCCCCTTCGTGACCGTCTTTGGCCAGCGCGGAAAACTTGCACAAAACAAACAAAAAAACACGGTTCTGAAATCATGCTTTTCTTAACTTTTTTGTCCTGATATGCTAATATATAATTAACAAAAACGACAAATATCCAAGTTAAAATTTATGATCGGGCCATTTTATCTAATTCCGGATAAAAATATATGTCCCATAACTTTGAACTAAAAGCGAGAGTCCAATATGACGGAGGATATATTAAGGAAAAAAAAGACCGTAAAAGCTGTTTAATTGACAAATTGAACAATTTGCTCCAGGCCTTAGAAAAAAATCACGATCTTTTTTCAAATCTTCTGCCGGAAATAAAAATACCGGTATTAGCCGATGGTTATATCAAATTAATCATGGATATTATTAAAAAACTGGATAATATCAATAATCAAAGCATTCATCTCTGCTCAAACTTCTGCCATGTCATGGGGCAATTAAACTCTTTTCTGGCCGCCTTTAATGTTTTTCAAACTGCTACAAATGATTTTCGGGCGGAAAAAAAAGAAAAAAATTTAAAAATATTAATGAACGCCTTATCAGACATCTGGAAATATCTTGATCTTTGCCGGCGCCAAGATCATTTTTTTGAACAAGAGCTGTTCAATGAACAAGGTTTTTTCTCTGAAAAACAAGACAACGGCTTGCTTGTCCACGAAAAAAATGTTTCTGATTATATCGCCTATTGCCTCAATCATTTTCATCCGGCTGATCAGAACTGACAATCCGGCACCGGAAGCAATCCGCGAACCGCCTCCTTGCTTTGAGTTCTGATTGAAACAGATAAAATCCGGCCGGCCGGGAATTTACCTGGATTTGATTAAACGAAAACGGCCATAACGGCCGTTTTATATATTCACGATAATTCAGGCATTGTGAAAAAAATTTTATTTGCCCGCGACGTCCGTCGCTTCGTCCAGCTTGACGGATAATAAGCGGGAAATCCCGTCATCGCCCATGGTCACGCCATAGAGGATGTTCGCGCGGCGCATGGACGACCGGTTGTGGGTGATGACGATAAACTGGGTCTTATGCGATAGATCGTCCAGAATTTTTGCCAAGCGCTCGGAATTTGATTCGTCCAAAGCCGCGTCCACTTCATCCAGTACCACGAACGGTGAAGGATTGGCGCTGATGATCGCGCAAATCATGGCAATGGCGGTCAAAGCTCTTTCGCCGCCGGACAGCATGGCGATGGACTTGATCTTTTTTCCCGGCGGCGTGGCTTGGATCTCCACGCCGGCCAGACCGGTCGCATTATGCTTCTGAAGAAATTTGATCTTTTTCAGGTCCAGACCGGCATCCGGACCGGCGGCCGCGGAAGCGCTCTCCTCCTCCGCTGATCCGGCCTCTTCTCCATCGGCCATCACTTTAATGACTTTGGCGGAGCCGCCGCTGAATAAGATCTTAAAATATTCGTCAAATTTTTTGACGATATTGTTGAACTCATTATCAAAACGCTCTTTGATGGTCTCATCCAGCTCCCGGATGATTTTATCCAATGACACGATCGCGTCGCAAAGATCCTTGATCTGACCGGACAGGAAATCAAACCGTTCTTTGGTGGCTTGATATTCATTCTCCGCCTCCGGATCGATGCCGCCGATCAGATCCATCTGCCTTTTTAAATAGCTGATCTTCTCCCCGGCCGCGGCGCGGTCAAATTCGCCTTGGGGCTGATGTTCGCGGATATCTTTCAGAGAGCCATAATTCTGCCGGATTTCATTTTCCAAATCTTCCAATTTCGTTTCCTGCCGGGCCGCGTTGATCTGCAATTCATTCAATTCCAAATTAAGGCTGTTTAATTCGTTTTGAACAGTTTGGAAAGATCTTTGCAAAGCAAAAACCTCTCCTCTTTTTTGGTCCCGCGCTACGGCCGCGGCGTTGATTTTTTCCTGCCAAAGAGTTAATTCCGAGACTAAAAGGGAAATTTTATTTTTAATATTTTCCCGCTCGGCGGACAGTTCTGCCCGCCGTTCGCTTTGACCGGCCGGATCGTAGGTTTTAAGTTTGCTGGCTGTTTCTTTCTGTTCCTGTTCCCAAACGTTAATATTTTCCTGCAATCTTTTTCGCCTTTCCAGCAAAGCCATCCGCTGAAAACGCGCGGCCGATAAATCTTCCGCCTGCCGCTCTTGTTCGGCGGCCAGACTGATGATCTCGGCTTGGTATTTTTCCGTTTCTGCGGCGGAATCAAAAAACCGGGCGGCGGCGGCCAAAACCGTCAATTCCTTTCTGATTTCCCGGAGATAGAATCTGATTTTCTCCAGATCATTCTCTTTTTCCGCTTGGGATAAATGATTTAAGGAATTATCCAGCGCGTTCAGAATTTGCGCGGCCGACAAATTTTCCGGCTGGCTGGCGCGCGCCTGTATTTTTTGGCGCAATTCGGCCAGGCGCTTCTGCCGGTCGGCCTGAACCGCGCGCAACCGTTCTTCATTGGCGGCCAAAGGCGACAATTCCCGTTCCAAACGGCCATCTTCCTCTTGAGCGGCCGCCAGCTGGCGCCGCAAATCTTCCTGCCGGCGGTAAAACCAAGCCAAGTCAAATTGCCCATTCTGCTCCAGACTTACCTCCCAGGAAGCTTCAACCCGGGCCAGCTGATTCGCCCAATCTTCCTTTTCCTTCTGCCGACGAGCGACCTCGGCCTGCCAGGCTTTTTCTTCGGACTGTTGCGCTTCGGCTTTTTCTATTTTTTCCAGCTCATTGGCCAAACTGGACAATTTTTTCTCGCGGTCAAATTTGCTTTTCTCTTTTTCCAAAAAATCGCGGTTCAAGCCGGAAAACTTTTCCTGGATTTCCCGCCAGGAACGGCTGTAATATTCTTTCTGTAAAATTTTGAGCTCTCCGGCGATCTCTTCGCGCCGCCGCAGGCGGTTGACCTGTTTGGTCAGGCTTTTCATGCGCGGTTCAATTTCCGCCATCAGCATTTTCGCCTGCTCCAGATTTTCATAGCTTAAACGCAATTTATTCAAAGCTTCATCCCGCTTGATTTGGAACTGCTTGACGCCGGTCGCCTCGTCAAAGAACTCCTTCCTTTCCGCCAAGGAAGAATTTAAAAAGCCCTCCACCACCCCCTGGCCGATCACGCTGTAGGTCTTCTGGCCGAAACGGGCCTTGGCCAGCAGGATTTGGATGTCGGACAAACGCACGCGGCTGCCGTTTAAAAGATATTCGCTTTCGCCGTCGCGGAATAAGCGGCGGGTGATGACCACTTGGGAAAAATCCACCGGCGCCTGCCGATCTTCATTGTTTAAGCAGAGCGACACTTCGCACATCCCCAGCCGGCCCTTCTTATCCGAGCCGGAAAAAATCACATCCTCGGATTTTTTTCCGCGTAAAGTTTTCATGCTCTGTTCGCCCAGCACCCAGCGGATGGCATCAGCCGTATTTGACTTGCCTGAACCGTTCGGGCCGACGATGGCCGTAATCCCCCGCCGAGTTTTGTCCAGCATACCGGGAAAAAGCAAGATATTCTTGCTGGCAAAAGATTTAAAACCTTGTATTTCTAATTTTTCCAAATACATATAATAAAATAATTTGGTTATTTGAGGCAGGAATAAAAATTAGGGATCATCCGGATGATGCGTTTATTCGCGGCTTGCGGATAAAAATTTTTGGATTTGGATTATTTATACGCGCCCGCGTGATTATTCGGCAATAATATTTTTATTATACAACACATTAATTAATAAAAAAAGCGGCTTGGACAATAAAAATTGCGCCTTAAGCCGCCTTATAAAAAAAGAAGAAGAATAAGCGCCGCCGGAGCCCGCTCTTGGAGGATTTGTTCCGTGTTGGTCGGAACACCGGCCGCGGGTTGGGCGCTTTATTAGATCACCTCCTTAGCGGGGCCGGTCTTTTTCTGGGGGCTTGATGAGTTTGGGCTGGGGAAAAAAATACGAATGTAAAGTGGCTCATTGTTTTCTCCTTTCTGGCAAAGAGTTTTTTGAAAAATACAGCGACCAGGGGCGTTTGGTTCCTTGGAAACCAGAGCTTATTCCTGGCCTGCTTTGTCCAGATATTGTAGTAATTTTTCTGAGCCAATTTTTTCTCCTTTCTTTTTCTTTTGAGGTTGGGGAGCATGGGAAAAGAGCACTTGTGGACAAGTATAGCGCTTTTTTTTCTTCCTGGCTATAGCCTACCTGTTGATAAATAAAAAATCCAGACGGTTTTTTCCGTCTGGATGGAATCGGCTGTTCAGCCGTCAGATAAAGTAAACCTTGACTCCGATGGTTTGCTTTATCTGGTTGTTTTTTTCTTCACATTCGGCGAAATATTTCTTTTCGCCGTTTTCGATTTTCACTCTGATTGATCGGACATTTATTTCCGGGCAACCAAAATGAAAATTTTGCAAACGAAGCGGGAGAACATCAAACACCGCGCATTCTTCCCGCAAAAAATGAAGATTTTTTATTTTTCCGACACAAATCTCCTGTCCGTCGGAAAAATTTATCTTCACATAACCGCGTTTATTGGGCGGGAGCCCATATTTTTTTGTTAATTCCCTTTCCTCCCGGCCTTTTCTCCTTTGAGACAGGAGGATTGTCCCCTTGGACTCTAACTCCACCTGGAACTTCCGCCCCAGCATGGCCTTGAACACATCGCCCAGATGATATGCATAAAATTCAATATCATCCAGGGCCGCGCTTGATACTATTTGTCCGGCCGGCAAGGAAATTTTTAGAAAATCGCGGCCATTAATAGTAATAGCTTGCGGCGGGATGGTCAATCCCGTCTTAAAGCTGTTGATTAGATGGCCGAGCTGGATAATCTGCTGGCGCAAAACCATCAATAAATGCTTATCCGGTTTTTGCGCCATCTCAATTTCAAAGCAAGGAGGGTGGGGGGAACAGTAAATCGGCATCGTGCGCAGGCGCATGGCCGATAAACTGAAATTTTTGTCAAAATTTTGGCATTCCTTAAAAAAAATGGGGCTTGTATAGAACAGTAAACTAATTTACTGTTACAGTAAACTAATTTACTGTTA
>PCSD01000085.1 GCA_002771615.1 Candidatus Falkowbacteria bacterium CG23_combo_of_CG06-09_8_20_14_all_49_15 | reverse complement strand
TGTCGGTATTGCTTAACCACAGCCGCCGAACAGACCGACTGGCCGGTTTTGAGATATTCAATGATGATAATCTCCAAAATTAAGGCTTTTCTGCTTTCCATATGGTTTTTTTCCCGCTTCAAAATGTCTTTAAAAGCATATTATCACAGTTAGCACTCTTGTGTCAAGAGTGCTAAAATAATTTTCCTGGATTTTTTTCCGCCCGCTTGCCCACTCCCTTATTCTTCTTCCGGATCGCGCCGAAAATACCAATCCCAGAATTCCTCCACGATCGGCACGGCGATATCGCTGCCCTCGCCCGCCGCTTCCACTAAAACGGTCACAACAATCCGCGGCTCTTCCCAGGGGGCGAAGCCGGTGAACCAAGCGTGTTCCGGCTGGTCTTTCGCCCATTGCGCGGTGCCGGTCTTGCCGGCCGCGGCCACAGGCAAGCTATTCAGGCGGCGAGCACTGCCCGCCGTTACTGCCTGTCTCATCCCCTGCCGGACAATATTGATATTCTTGGGACTGATAAAACCGCTCCGGACCGGCACATTGTCAATCGCAAAGGCCGAAGATAGATCGGCGCTCACGATATTCCGGACCAGATGCGGACGATAAAGAACGCCGCCGTTCGCAAAAACCGCGGTATAAGCTGCCACCTGCAAAGGCGTAACCAGCAGATTGCCCTGGCCGATAGCAACATGATAAGTGTCGCCAATATACCATCTTTCCTGTTTCTGCTCTTCTTTCCAAGACGGAGAAGGCAAAAGGCCGGTGCTTTCTCCGGTCAGATCAATGCCGGTCTGGGCGCCCAAACCGAATTTTTCCCCATAACTACGCAAACGATCAATGCCCAGCCCCTGAAAATCCTCGTAACCGCCGCCGATATAATAAAAAAAAGTGTTCACGGATTCCGCGATCGCCCGCCGAACATTAACCTGGCCATGCCCGCCGGCCCGCCAATCCGGAAAAAACCATTCTCCAATCCGCAAGCCGCCCGTGCTCAAAAAAGTGGTATTTTCGTTGATGATGCCCTCTTCCAGGGCGGCCGCGGCCCAAAGCGGCTTGATGGTTGAGCCGGACGGAAATTCCCCGCTGACCGCCCGGTTAAAAAGCGGCTTATCCGGATCATTCAGCAGCTGGCGATATTCTCCGCTGGTAATGCCGCGGGCAAAAATATTGTTATTGTAAGCGGGCAAGCTGACCAGGGCGATAATCTCGCCATTGGCCGGATCCAAAGCGATGGCCACGGCTTTGTTTAATTTCAATTTTTTTAAATAAGCCAGCAAGATTTCTTCCAATTTTTTCTGCGCCAAAACATCCACCGACAAGATCAAATTTTGACCGTCCTGGCTCAGTTTTTGGCTGATAATTTTTTTCTCTTTGCCCAAAGCGTTGACCTCAACCTGCTTTTGGCCGTTCTGGCCGCGCAATTCATTTTCCCAAAAATATTCCACGCCCATCTTGCCAATATAATCAATAGGCAAATAGTCAGGGCCGCGACTCTTGATTTCCTCCGCGCTGATCTTACCAATATAGCCCAGGACATGGGATAAGGATGGAGATAATTGGTTGTATTCCCGCCTGGTTTTGTTGTCCAAAAATACACCCGGCCAATCATTGATTTTGAGAAAAATCCGCATGGCCTGTTCATAAGGGATATTGTCCGCGACAAAAAGCGGCTGAAAAATTTCCAGGGAACGGGACGGGATCATGGCCAAAGCGGCGGTCATTTCCGCCGCCGGTTCCGGACCGACCAATTGGCTGATTTCCGCTAACAGCCCGGCCCGCGCTTCCTGATCTGAAGGCAAATCGGCCGGCACGAGATAAAGAAGGAAATTTGACACATTGCGGACAAGCGGAACCAGCCGGCGGTCATAAATTATGCCCCGTTTCGGTTCCAGGCGGGTCAAACGGATCCGGTTGCCCTCGGCCAGATCGTAATAATATTCCCCTTTCGCCACCTGCAACCAGGCGGTCCGGCCTAAAAGCAAGCCGGCCAAAAGCATCACGACCACGAAAACCAGGGAAAAAGCGGCCAAACCGATTTCTTGGCCGACCCGCTCGCAAGGCAAAGTTTGGTAAAGGAAAAAATCTTCTGTCCATTGCCGCCGGGCCGTGTTTTTCAGACGGCCAAAAACGCCATTTTCCTGGATTTGAAAAGGATCATGAGGATAATTTTTTTTTCCCAAGAAAGAAAAAAACATAAATCAGCTCAAAAAATTGCTTTCTTCCGCCCGGCCGCCGAAAAGCGGCTTGGAAAAAAATGATAGCCGTAAAAAACCACGACCATGGCCAGACCATTCACGATCGCCGACAGACCAAGCTCCAGCCAAAAAACGGGTGCCAGGAAAAACTGAAAATTTTCCAAAGCCAAGGAGATAAAATTCCGCAGCAGGAAAAAAAATAAATTAAAAAACAAAATAGTTAAGGCGCCTAAAACCGCGAAAGTATACAGAGAACGATTCGTAAAAAAATGTTTCAGCAGGACTTGGCCGGCCAAAGCCGAAGCTAAATAGGTCGTGCTATAAAGACCGAAGGGCAGAAAAGAAACGGCGTCCAGGCAAAAGCCCGCCGTCCAGGCCAGCCATAAATAAATATAATTCTCACTCGTCAAAATCAAAAAAAGCAGAAGAAGCAAGGGAAGGTTTAATAAACTGACGGCCCAAGGCAAACCGCCGAGCAAGGAAATTTGTCCGGCCGCGCAAACCAGGATCAGGCCGACCAAAATGATAATCCGATAAAACATAGTTGGTCGTCAAATTATGGTAAGATTACGGAAGCGATGGTTAGCTGGTTAAAATCGGACAGTGGGTCAATTTCTGCCCCTTGCCAGACATCATTGCTTGAGCTGGTCAGACGGTTGATCCGGCCAATTACCAAACCGCGAGGGATACCCGGCTCCAAACCGGAAGTCATGATAATATCCCCGGTTTTCAGCGCCACGCCGGGCGGGATGAAATTAACCGCCGTCACCAGGCCCAATTGGCCTTGCGCCAGGCCGATTGTCCCGGTGCTTCCTTCCCCGGCCGCGGCAAATTGGCACTGCGGACTGGTCGGAAAACAAACGCGGGCGATATCATCCTTGACGGCCAAAATTTTCCCGGCCACCGCGCCGCGGCTGTCCAGCACGACCAGTCCGGGGCGTAAGCCATCCTTGGCGCCGCGATCAAGAAAATAGATCTGGTCCGATTCCGGCGCCACAAAATTTTCGCCGAAAGCGATCACATTGGCAAAAATCGGCCGATAAGCGCGATTGGAAAAAAAGGACAAATGTTCCCGTAAAACATTATTCTCTTGCTCTAAAGCGCGCAAACGGGCATTCTCAACGATCAAGCCCTGGATTTTTTCTTCCAGTTGCTTGATTTTGTCCGTCGGGTTGTTTTCAAGTTCCGCGGGCGAAAAAGTCTGGCGCAACGAGCCATTCAATGAAGAAAAAAGTTTAAGGAACGGCCGCAAAGTAACGCGCGCGCTTTTTTCCACCGGCGCCAGCAAACCGACAAAATGGAAAATAATGAAAGCCGCGAACGCGCCGGCAAACCAATAATAAATTGGACTTTTTCTTGAAGCTGGCATAGGACTAAAATTTTTTTCTAACAAAGAGGTAAATTTCAAACCCGGAAAAAAGTTTGGCCTAAATACACGGCTCAATCTAAAAAAACAGATTTCTTCATAAAAACCTAACAGCCGGCGCGGGAAATATTCGTCCGAACGCCGGGAAAAAAGCAAAACGCGATCCCAAACAATTCTGATTAGTTGGAGGAAGTGCTGGGCGAAAGGACTTTTTTCAGCAATTCCGGATCGTTCAGCAGGATACCGGCACCGCGGACGACGCAAGTCAAGGGATCGTCAGCCACCCGGACCGGGATCTTGGTGGCTTGCGCCATTTCGCGATCCAAGCCTCGGAGCAAAGCCCCGCCGCCGGTCAAAACGATGCCTTTGTGATAAATATCCGCCACCAACTCCGGCGGCGTTGTTTCTAAAGTGTTTTTTATATGGTCAATGACAATGGCTACGGTCCGGCCAATCGCTTCGCGCACCTGGCTGTCATTGATTGTAATGGCCCGCGGCAAGCCATTGAGCAGATCTCGGCCTCTGATTTCCATTTCCATCCCTTCCTTGAGAGGGCCGGCGGAACCGATTTTGAGTTTAATTTCTTCCGCCATCTGTTCGCCGATAACCATATTGAATTCATCACGGACATACTGTACGATATTCCGGTCCAATTCATTGCCCGCGATGCGCAAAGTTTTGTAGGTCACGACGCCGCCCAGGGAAATAACCGCGATTTCCGAAGTGCCCCCGCCGATATCCACAATCATCGTGGCGGTTGGATCGCCCACGGGCAAACGGCTGCCGATCGCCGCCGCCATCGGCTCCTCAATCAGGAAAACTTGGCGCGCGCCGGCTGACCTGGTCGCGTCTTCCACCGCCTTTTTTTCCACTTCCGTAATGTCCAACGGTATGCCGATAATTACGCGTGGCCGGGGAATCAAAGTAAAACTTTCCGCGTGCGCCTTGTCAATGAAATATTTCAGCATTTTCTCGGTCACTTCAAAATCAGAAATCACGCCGTCAATCATCGGTTTGATGGCCTGAATATGGCTGGGGGTCTTGCCGAGCATCTGTTTGGCATTATTCCCGACCGCCAGAATTTCATCAGTGCGAGTATTGATGGCCACGACCGATGGCTCATTAATAACAATGCCTTTATCCGGCGTATAAACCAAGGTGTTCTTAGTGCCCAGATCAATACCCAAGTCCTTGCTAAATCGTCCAAAAATTTTGTTCAGCATAGCAAATAAAAAAACCTAATAAAAATAATCTGCTTACGACGCCCGCATGGCCGAGGCGATCCAATCAATTTTGTCCGCGCAAAAAAGCGATCAAATCCGCCGGCGCCAGAAAGTCTGTTTTATTGTCCGATCTTTTCTTGACCTCCAACTTGCCCGCGGCCAAAGTGCGCGCGCTGGCCACGACCCGGCAAGGCAGGCCGAACAGATCGGCTTCTGCGAATTTTTCGCCCGCGCTCAATCCGATCCGGTCGTCAAAAAGCACTTCAATCCGGGCCGTTCGGAGATCGCGGTATAATTTTTCCGCGGATTTTTTCGCGTCTTCGTTTTCCAAGTTCAAAGCGAGCAAATGGACCGCAGCCGGAGCGATGGCGGCCGGCCAGATCATGCCTTTTTGGTCATGATGCGTTTCAATTACTGTCGCCAACAGACGCTGTAAGCCGATACCGTAACAACCCATTAACACCGGCCGGTTTTCGCCTTGCTCGTTGGAAAATTTCAAACCGAAGGCGGTGCTGAATTTACTACCCAGCTGGAAAATATTCCCGACTTCAATAGCCTTTTCTTCAATCAAATCCTTTTGGCCGCATTGCGGACAGGAATGCTTGACGTCCGCAATGATTTCCTTGTTCACGGCCACTGAGCATTTTGGACACAAATAAATCAAATCTTCGCCGGCCGGTGAAACAGTTTGAAATTCATGAGAGTATTTTGAAAATGATCCGCCGGATGCGTAGGTCAAATAAGTGCAATCACCCAGGCCGCAACGGGAAAAAATCCGCCGGTAAGACAATTTGGCCTTTTCATAATATCCGTCCAAATCTGCCTGATCAGCATGGAAGGAATAAAGATCCTTCATCACGAATTCCCGCCCGCGCAAAAGTCCGGACTTAGCCCTTTTCTCGTTCCGGAATTTATTTTGGATATGGAAAACCGCAAAAGGCAAATCGCGGTAAGATTTAATAAAACGGCCGGCCAAAGGGGTGACGATTTCTTCATGCGTCGGCCCCAAAGCGATTTCTCGGCTCTCTCCGGCCGACAGGCGGAAAAGAATGTCCAGACTTTGCCACCGACCGGTCTTTTCCCAATTTTCTTTGGGCTGAAGGGCGGGCATGAAAATTTCTTGGCCACCGATTGATTCCATTTCTTCGCGGATAATCTGTTCAATTTTTTTGAACACTTTGAAGCCGAGCGGCAAAAGCGTATAAACGCCGGCCATCAGTTTATCCGCGAAACCGGCGCGCAAAAGCAAGCGCGCACTTTCGCTGATTTCATCCTTGGGTAGATTTTTTGAAGTTTTCACGAATAATGTCGATTGTCGCATATGATTATTTTATTCTTATCAGCTGATTAAGTATAGCCCAAAACATTCCTAATTGTCAAAAAAACAACCCGGACGGGCTGTTTGAGAGAAAAATATCCGGAAAAAATTTAGGCGTGCATGCGCCTTTGCCATTTTTCCCAGACGGCCAGCAATGGTGAGGCGAAAAAAATTGAGGAATAAGTACCGGTCAAAATTCCGACTGCCAGGGCCAGGACAAATTCCCTGATGGAATCGCCGCCGAAAATAATGATCGCTGTCAAGACTAAAATGGTCGTGAAAGACGTGTTGATAGACCGGCTTAATGTTTGCAGAACGCTTTTGTTTATGGTGGCGGCAAAATCCAAATCGCTTTTTGGTAAATTTTCCCGCAAACGGTCAAAAACGATAATCGTATCGTTGACAGAATAGCCGATGACCGTTAAAATCGCGGCCACGAAGGGCGTGTTGATCTCTATCTGCCAGAATTTGCCCATCACGGAAAAAACCGCCACAGTAATTAAGACATCATGAAACAAGGCGATAATGGCGACCAGGCCGTATTTCCAAGAGGCGATCGGTTTGGATACTTTGCGGAAAGACCAGGCGATATAAAGAATCATCGCAGCCAGGACTAAAATGATCGCGGACAAGGAACGGCTTTTCAATTCTTCACCGATGGAAGGGCCGACCGAATCAAAACGGTTTTCAATGACTGATTCGGCTGGCTGGGAATTTTCCTCGCCCTCGCCATCGCCGGCTGACTGGTTTTCAACTGCCTCGGTTTGAACCGATTCCCGCAATTTAGACAAGACGGATTGATGAACTTCTTCGCTAGTTTCCCGAAAACGGATAATCAAACCTTTTTCCCCGACCGGCTGGACGCTTGGTGAACCGAGCGCCAAAGGCGACAAGGCATTTTTAACCACATTGATATCAGGCCGGACATCTTGATATTCAACTTCCAAAAGGCTCCCACCCTTGAAATCAATCCCGAAATTGATCCCCCAAAAAGTCAAAGCAAAAATGGCGGCCGTCATCATCGTTCCGGATAGGAAAAACCAGATTTTTCGCCTCTTAATTATATCAATTGCTAGCATATTGCGTTTGGATTTATTTTTTCTTAACTGCCCCCACCAGCCAGGAATTCCTTTCCAGCCACCTGGAACTGACCAATTTCAGCATTTGTTTGGTTATGACAATCGCGGTAAACATAGAAATGGAAACACCGATAAAAAGGGTGATGGCAAAGCCCTTAACCATGCTGGTCGTGAAAATAATCAGGACGAAACAGGTAATCAAAGTGGAAAAATTGCCGTCGCGGATGGATGGCCAGGCGCGCCGTACGGATTCTTCCACGGACTGGTCATAGGAACGGCCGGCCATCCGCTCCTCTTTCAAGCGGGCAAAAATAAGGACATTCGCGTCCACCGCCATGCCGATGGATAAGATTACGCCGGCCATTCCGGACAAAGTAAGCGTTATCGGCAATAGCTTAAAAATCGCGATAAGCAATAAACCGTAAAAAACCAAGGCAAAAACCGCGATCAAGCCGGGTAAACGGTAGTAGATGATCATAAATAAAGAAACCAGAAGCAAGCCGATTATACCGGCCCGGACGCTTTTCTCCAGGGAAATCTTGCCCAAGCTCGGGCCGATCGTCTGCTGGCTGATCAAGCTGATCGGCACGGGCAAAGCGCCGGCATTCAGGCGCTGGGCCAGCAACTTCGCCTCCTGGATATTGAATTTTCCGGAAATGACCGCCTGTCCGCCAATAATCTTTTCGTTCACTCGCGGCGTGCTAATCGGATAGCCGTCCAGAAAAATCGCCACTGGTCCGCCCACATTGCGGCCGGTAATGTCTTCAAACAAAGACGCTCCCTCGCTGTTGAAGGACAAGGAAACTTCCGGAGTACCGTCATTGGGGTTGAATTGCACCCGGGCGCTGGACAAATGCTTACCGGACAATTCCGTATTTTTCCAATTAATATCGCCAGCCTGGTAATCAGCCGCGCTTTTTTTCTTGATGAGAATCCGGCGCAAACGGTATTCCTTGATTTCCCGCTCTTCCTGCTTATAAATCAGATGATAGCCAAAATCGGTTTCCACCGGCTCAGAAATGGCGCCGACCGGCAGGGCGAAAGCGGCTTCGGAAAAAGGCTGGACCATCATTTCTCGGCTAAACCAGCCAAGCTCGCCGCCGCTGTTTTGCGCGTTCGGTTCCGTGGAGTTCTTCTTTGCCAGTTCAATGAAATTTTTCGTGTTCGCTTGCTTTTTCAGGCCCACGATTTTTTTCAACGCTTCTTCTTTGGATAGGCCGTTAGCGCAACCGGCAATGCCTTCATAGCATATTAATATATGGGCCGCTTTTACTTCCTTTTCTTTCTCTTGCTCATTGAAAGGATTCGCTTTGGCCCGCTCTTCTTCCAGTTTGATGATTTCGTAACCAGCCGAAGTCTCCTGGACTTCTTTCGTAAAATCTCCGACTTTAAGCTTTTTGGCAATGGCCGCCAATTCCGGCGCTGTCGCTTCAGTCAGAAAGCCCGTGTCTCCGCCCTGATCTTTACTGGCCGGATCTTCGCTCAATTCGCGGGCCAGGCTGGCAAAATCGCCGCCGGACAAAAGCTTGCCTAATATATCACCGGCTCTTTTTTCCGCGTTTTCGTTGAATTTTTTGATCTCTTCCTGCTGCGCGTCTGTCGCTTCCGGAGCGGACTGGTCCTGTTCCTTGAATTCCAGCAAAGGCGTTTCCCCGATCATTTTAATCGCCTCATTGATATCGGTGATACCGGCCAATTCCACGATCAAGCGGTATTCACCGCCGGAAATATTGGATTGCACATTCGGTTCGCTGACACCGAAAACATTCACCCGCCGTTCAATCACATCTCGCACGCCATTCAAAGCGCTACCATAGTCTTGGCCCGATATCTGGCTCATATCCGCCTGATAAACCAAGTGCGTACCGCCCTGCAGATCAAGACCAAAATGGAATGGAATTTCTTTAATGGCCGGAAGCTTAATGGCGCCGCCGGTTTTCGCGGCCACATAATTAAAACCGCGGTTAAAAAAACCGCCGGCATCAATCATGGCCAAAAACAGCATGCCCAGCAGAATAAAAACAAAAATCCGCCGGTTGCGTCCGGTTTCGCTCGCGCCAAAAATTTTTTCTGCCGCATTTGACATAAAATAAAAATAGCCGTAGCCAGGCATTTATCCCCCCTATAATATAACAAAAAAAAAATTTTATCAAGACTGACGGATTAAATTTATTTTTGCTTTTTTTATCTTTATAATTGGCAAAATTCCACCTTTTGAAAATTTTTGTTCAAGCGGGGCGATTCATAACCAATCCGGCGCCGAACGCCTCCACCGGAAAATTCCACGACGAGAAAAATTATAAAGATAAATCTGGATTTTCCGCGATTATGACGATATCCCGTCTTTTCTTTTTCCAAAGATATGCGATCAGATCGGTTATTTTTACGATCAGACCAAGGCCAGGATAGGGAAAATTTACAAAACGGCTTTCCACTTCCTTAAGGCCGGCGCCGGCCAGCAGATATGATATTTCAGCCGGCGCGTATTCACGAACGTGATGGTTTTCGTGGTAATCCTCTTTAATATCCCAATTAATGCTTTGGCCGGCCAGAAGGCTTAAAATATTGTTCAGGCGGCAAAGATTGGGCGTAGTCAGGATTATTTTTCCCTCTGGCCGCAAAACTCTGGAAATTTCCCGGAATATCGTCCGCGGACAAAAAGTCAAGTGCTCCAGCACTTCAGAAAAAAGCACCAAATCAAAGCTATTGTCTGGAAAAGGCAATCCGTCGCGCAAATCCGCAGGCCGGTTATCAAAACCATAACGGACCGAGACCGCGGTGCTGTGGTCAACGGATTTTTTCAAATCCACGCCCGCCACACTATCATAGCCAAGCAGTCGCGCGCCCAGCATCATAAATCCGTGATAAGAGCCGATATCCAAAAATCTGCTTCCCGGCGACTGATATCTTTCCAATAGATGCAAAAGATATTCAAATCGATATCGATGGAAAGAAAAATAGGCGAAATCCAAAGAAAAATCCTTCAGTTCTGCTAATATGTCTTCGCTGTTTATATGGAGCCGGCTCGCCATATTTTTTTGCGGCCTAAGCACTGGTTTTAGAGAAAAATTCTTTAGATAGCCATCTTAATGGAAAGAAAATTCTCCCAAACCCGGCCAAATTTATTTCCCGCAGCACTTTTTGAATTTTTTCCCGGATCCGCACGGGCAAAGGTCATTGCGGCCGATTTTTTCGCCGGCGTCATTCCTGGCCTTGGCTTTGACCGCGTCCGCAGATGATTCCGGCGCGGCCGCGGCCGCGTTTTTGAACATGCCGCCGGACCGGCTCATTTCTTTGGCCGGCGCGGTGAAAATTTGCGCGCGGCGCGCGGGTGATTCCGGCCGCAGCGCGATCGCCGGAGTCATAGTGGTGGAAGCGGAACCGATCTTAAAAATGGAATAGACCGCTTCCTGCCGGATCAGATCGTTTAATTGGGCAAAAAGGCGATAAGCCTCTTTTTTATACTCCACGAGCGGATCGCGCTGGCCGTAACCGCGCAAACCGATCCCCTGCCTCATGCTGGCCATGGCTTCCAGGTGCTCTATCCAAAGGGTGTCAATTGACCGGAGCAAGACCGCGGCTTCCACTTGCGGCCAATCCACGCCGTTGGCGGACGCGGTCTGGGCCAAAATTTTATATTGGCCGGCGGCCAAGGCGGTCAGACGAGTGATTAATTCCGTCCGTAAATTGGCTTTGTCCATTTTTTGGTGGCCGTCCGCCAGCGATAAACCTTCCTGCCAATTATTGGGCAAAGGGAAAATGGTGTTCATAACCTCTTCAATTTCCGTCAAATTCCAATCTTTGATATATTCCGCCGCCGTGTGGAAACTGACCACTTTTTCAATCTCTTTTTCAACATAAACCAACAAAATTTCGCTCAATGTCTTGGCTTGGTCATCGGCGATGGCTGTTGGCGAGCCAAGCCCGGATAAGCCATCGCCGTCCTTGGCCGCCGGTCCGACCGGATCCGCTGGGCCGGCCGCGATTCGCAGGATTTCCCGCCGTTTGCGGTAAATTGATTCGCGGTGTTTATTAATGACGTCGTCATACTCCACCAAATGTTTGCGGATGTCAAAATTATTGCCCTCCACTTTCCTTTGCGCCGCTTCAATGGAACGGGTAATCAGGCCGTTCTGGATCGGCATGTCTTCCGGCAGATTCAAAGACTGCATCAAACGTTTCATCCGGTCGCCGCCGAAAATGCGCATCAAGTCGTCTTCCGTGGAAACATAAAACTGGGACGAGCCCGGATCTCCCTGCCGGCCGGCACGGCCTCTGAGCTGGTTATCAATGCGGCGGGCTTCATGCCGTTCCGTGCCGATGACATGGAGACCGCCCAAAGCCACCACTTGGTCATGCTCTGCCTGCCAGCGCCGGTGCTCTTCGCTTTCCGTCAGCCCCGCGGCCCCGCGGCCGGCCTGCCCAGCGGCTTGATCGTCAGCAGTTTCGGCAAAAGCCGGCTCATGACCGCCCAACATGATGTCAACCCCGCGGCCGGCCATGTTCGTGGCAATCGTGATCGCGCCCAGGCGCCCGGCCTGGGCAATGATGCGCGCTTCCTTATCGTGCTGTTTGGCGTTTAAAATTGCGGGCTCAAGTCCTTCCCGGGCCATCAATTCTGAGAGTATCTCGTTTTTCTCAATGGAAATTGTGCCGATCAGGACCGGCTGGCCAGCCGCGTGACGTTTTTTAACATCCTTAATCACCGCTTGAAATTTCCCCATTTCCGTGCGATAGATCAGATCGTTCAAATCCTTTCTGACCATCGGCTTATTGGTCGGGATCACGACGGTTTCCAAGTTATAAATTTTGGCGAATTCCTCGGCTTCAGTAATGGCTGTACCGGTCATGCCGGCTAATTTTTCGTAAAGCCGGAAATAATTTTGGAAAGTGATCGTGGCGAGCGTTTGCGATTCGCGCTGGACGGGCACGCCTTCTTGGGCTTCAATCGCCTGGTGCAGGCCCTCGGAATAGCGCCGGCCCGGCATGAGCCGGCCGGTAAATTCATCCACGATAATGACCTCGCCTTCGCGCACGACATAATCCCGGTCCCGCTTGAACAGGGCGTGCGCTTTCAAGGCCTGCTCGATGTGATGGACGGAACCGATCCCGCCGCTGGTGTAAATGTTTTCCACACCCAACCATTTCTCCATCTTCGCCAGTCCGGCTTCCGTCAAAGTGGCGGCGCGCATTTTTTCGTCCACGTTGTAATCTTCGTTTTCCTTCAATTTCTGGACTAAGGAGGCGAATTGGAAATACTGGTCCGTGGATTCCTCGGCTGGCGCGCTGATGATCAAGGGCGTCCGCGCCTCGTCAATCAGGATGGAGTCCACTTCGTCCACGATCGCGTAAAAATAGCCGCGCTGGACCGTCTGCGCCAGGCTGGCCGCCATATTGTCGCGTAAAAAATCAAAGCCGAATTCGTTGTTCGTGCCGTAAAGGATGTCGGCGCGATATGCTTCCCGCCGGCTGACCGGCCGGAAATGGCGCAAACGGGGATCATATTCGTTTTCATCAATATACGCGGGGTCATAAAAAAATGCTCCGTCGTGGACGATTACGCCGGTGCTTAACCCGAGCAGATAGAAAACCGGCGCCATCCAGCCCGCGCCTAGGCGGGAAAGGTAATCATTGACGGTAACCAGCTGGACGCCGCGTCCGGCCAGGCTGTTTAAAAAAAGCGGCAGGGTCGCCACCAACGTCTTGCCTTCGCCGGTCCGCATTTCCGCGATCTGGCCCTGGTGCAGAACCAAGCCGCCGATCAGCTGGACATCGTATGGCCGCTGGCCGATGGCGCGCCGGGCCGCTTCCCGGGCCAGGGCGAAAGCCAAGGGCAGGATCTCGTCAAGTTTTTCCTTGATTTTTACCCGGTCTTCGCCAGCGAGCGCCACTTTTTCCTTGAGTCCGGCGGTTTTCGCGCGCAGGCTCTCAACCGGCAGAACAGTCAAATCTTTTTCCAGATTATTTATCTCGGCGACGATCGGCCACAGGAATTTGATCACCTTGGCGTTCGGATCGCCAAAAATTTTGCTGATAAAACTCATAGGCTTGTAATTTTCTTATGGTTTAAAAAAGCGCTACTGAAGGATTATCCAAATATATAATCCGCAGGCTCTGCAAGCGAATTCGTATTTTAACCGAAAAATTCGGATATCACGCGCAGATGCGGATTATATTTACGGCCTGCGGATTTTATTAGTATATTATCTTTTTCCTAAAAAAGCAATAAAAAAAAGGACTCGATTCGCATCGAGTCCTGTTAAGATTTTATTTATTTGTTTTGGGCCGGCAACGTGCCAGCCCATACGCCTGCCACGGGCAAGCGCGTCCTGCGCATTGCCCCTGCCGGCAAAGCTCTTTGTGGCGGGGATGGAAAAGCTTTATGTTAATCCCCGCCAGGACCATTCCGACCAGTTCCGGAAAAACAATTTTTGTCGGGTCGGTGAACGGATATGACAAAGATCCGTTCATCAACATGGCAAACTTTTTCGTTAAAAAGTAATACCATTCCGGAACTTCCGGAATCTTTCCGACCATCCGCGCCCGGCACCAATCCATTGTCCCTTTGCCACGGCGCCGGCGCTCTTCTATCCGGATGATAGCGGCCAGTTCGCCGGCTTCCAAACCGCCTTCCCGCTGGAGGCAAATTTGCACCTGCCCGCGGCGGTTCTTGACGATGGTCACGCCCGCGGCCTCGCCGGTTTGCGAGCGCAGATAAGCGCCCATCCGGTAGTTGTCGGATTCGGCGCCGCAAATCTTGACCGCCCGGCCATTGATCGTGACGGTTTTACTGACCGCCCGGTTGGCCGCCTGGAGATCGCGCCATTCCTGGCGCGCCTCCAAATAGAGCGCCTGATGGCGCTGGAGCGCTTCCTCGCTTCTGTCCACCCACTCGCGGACATAGCGCAGGTTCACTCCTATGTTTTTCAAGATCTCCGGCTTGGATTTAGCCACCTGCCAAATACGATCAAGGGAAAAATCTTTATTTTCCCGATCGTGATACTTTATAAAAGTGGCAACATGGATCCAGTTGCACGCCTCCACCTGCGCGTCGATATTGTTTTGGTTTTGGTTGTTATAAATATTCAAAACCTCGGCAATGCCGCGCGGGTTAGTCTGCCCGTTCGTGTCATTTAAGCGGGCATACCTAATCACATTCTCCCACTGCGGGGATTTTATCACCCCGAGCGACTTGGCGACCAGCGTGGCCGCGCATTCCTGCTGCCGTTCGCGCCAAGGCAAGGCATGCTCGTCAAAAGGCCCGCCCAAAACGCCCAGAGACAAAATATTTTCCGGGCAGTATTGTTTAAGCCACTCCTCGCTTCCTTCAATTATTGCTATTACCATGGC
>PCSD01000020.1 GCA_002771615.1 Candidatus Falkowbacteria bacterium CG23_combo_of_CG06-09_8_20_14_all_49_15 | reverse complement strand
CTGATATGCTCGAAAAAGAGCTATGGCAAATTTACAAACAATATTTAAAAATCAATCATCTAGTCTAGGTATCTAGTCTAGAGCCTAGGCAAATAATATTTTAATTTTAAAACCGAACTTCTTTTCTGAAGTCCGGGAGCTGAATTTATGAAGAAAAATATTTTTGGGCAATTGTCTGAAATTTATCAGCCATTAAGCGCAAAAAAAACAGAGAAGAAGAGAAATGGCTAAACACCGCGCTCGGACTTGAATATCCGCCCGCGCCGCCAGAGCCAAAGCATCAACAGGCCGTAAACCGCATACCAGATCGGGCGGGGAAAAACCGTCTGATAAGCGCCCGGCACGCGCGCGCCCCAATGGACGACCAGCAAGAGATAATCCAAACAGACGCGCGCCGGCAAAAAAAACCAGGGAGCCGCGGCCGGCCAGAACGCACCCAGGACCAGAGCAACGAGCGCGCTGACCATCAAAAACGGCAATGTCCAAAGCACCAGGACATTGGCCAAGGGCGCAATCAGGGACAAGATGCCGAAATAATGAACGACCAGCGGCCCCGCCAGCGTCTGCGCGGATAAAGTTACCAGCGCCGCCTCCGCCGCCGCTTTGGCCAAACGGACACGCACGAAATAACGGCCGGCGGCCAATTTCTGCCAAGCGGCCCGGCCAAGCGGATAGAACCAGGCCAGACCCAAGGTGGCGGAAAAAGACAGCTGGAAACCAATGTCGTCGCGCAACAGCCAAGGGTTGGCCATGAGCAGCAAAGCGGCGGCCAGGACCAAACTGTTCGTCAACTTGCCAAAACGGCCGAGATACGAAGCCCACAAAGCCAGGAAACCCATGAGGCCGGCGCGGAGAGCGGAAGCCGGCAAGCCGACCAGCAGGATATAAAAGAATAAAAGCGCGGTAACGCTGTAAAAAGACCAGCGGCGCGGACAGCCGAGCGCGAGCAAAAAAGACATGGCCAAAGTCGCCACCAGGCTGATATGCAAGCCGGAAATCGCGGCCAGATGACTCAAGCCGGTCCGGCTCAAATCGGTCCGCAAGCCGGCGCCGATTTCCCGCTTATCGCCCAAAAGCATGGCACGGGCCAAATCCGCCGCTTCACCGGACAAACCGATATTGATCGCCTGCCGAAAGCGGTTCTTGGCGGAAAAAATTTTTTCCCAAAACCAAACGCCCTGGCCAATAGCGGCCAATTCCAAGCGCGGATAATACATCAGGCCCCAGATCCCGTGCCGGCGCAAAAAACGGTCATAGGCGAAGCCGCCCACTGGTTCGGGCTTGGCCAAAAGGCCGGAAACAAGCACTTGGTCGCCATATTGATAAAGCGGATAGGTATCCGCGAAAACGAGAATCTTGCCCGGCAGGGTTTGCTTGGTCTGAGGCAGGCGCAGATCGCCGAGCGTGTACTGGCTGTGCGTCTGGCGTTGATCCGGTTCGCCGCTGATCACGCCGGTCAAAGCGATTTCCTGGCCTTTGGCCAACAGGGCGGATTGCGCCTGGCTGGCGTTGTTGGCCAGGGCCAAGCGCCAAAAGCCGCAAAAAAAAGCCGCGGCCAGCAGCGCGGGCACGAAAAACTTTTTCCGGCCGGCCGCGGCGCCCGCGGCCAGAGCCAGAACCGCGGCCAAGAAAACCAGGCTGGTCTGAGGGTGGAAATAATCCCAGGAAAAAGCGGCCGCGGCCAGACCGGCAATGAAAGATAAGCAAAAGCAAAAAAACACCCTGGCTTTAGGCCAGCGGTCAAAGTCCGGAAAATATCTGGCCTTGGCCAATCCGGACATAAGCTAGAAACTGATTAGGCGGATCCCTCCTTGCGGCATATAGAAATTTATTTTTTTTCTGTGGTTGCGGCGAGGCGCAGAAACGCATCCATAGCTGGCTCCAGATCGCCGTCCAGAACGGCGTTCACGTTCGGGCTTTCCCAGCCGGTCCGATGGTCTTTGACCAACTGATAAGGCTCCAGAACATAGGAGCGGATCTGCTTACCCCATTCGGCTTTCTGAACCTGGCCGCGCAAAGAATCAGTTTGCGCTCTTCGTTTTTCCTCTTCTTTTTGCGCCAGTTTGGCCCGGAGGATGCCTAAGGCGGTTTCCTTGTTCTGATGCTGGGAACGTTCGTTCTGGCAGGTGATGACCAGGCCGGTGGGCAGATGCTTGATCCGGACCGCGCTGTCCGTGGTGTTGACGCTTTGCCCGCCCGGACCGGAGGAACGGAAAACGTCAATCTGCAATTCTTCTTCCTTGAGCTGGATATTCTTCGCCGCCGGCAATTCCGGAATCACTTCCACGAGCGCGAAAGAGGTGTGGCGCATGGCCTCGGCGTCAAAAGGCGAGATGCGCACGAGCCGGTGGACGCCGGCCTCGCTCTGCAGCCAGCCGTAAGCCGGCCGGCCGGCCACGCGCACGACCGCGCTTTTCAAGCCCGCTTCCTGGCCGGCCGTCTTGTCAATGACAGCCGCGGACCAGCCCTGCTTTTCCGCGAAACGGAGATACATGCGCAAGAGCATGGCCGCCCAATCTTGGGCGTCAACGCCGCCGGTGCCGGCATGCAGGGACAGGATCGCGTTATGCTCGTCATAAGGGCCGGAGAGCAGAATGGCCGATTCCAGTTGGCCGAAGCGCGCCTGCCAAGCCGAGAGCCGGTCGGACAAGTCAGCGGCCAAAGGACCGTCTTCCGCTTCCCGCTCCTCTTTGGCCAAGACCGCCAAACCGGCGATTTCTTCCAGATCGCCGCGCAATTTTTCCCAGCGCTCCGCTTCCGCGCGCAGTGACTCCAGGCGCTGGCCGCTTTCCACGGCCGCGTTTCGGTCCGACCAGAAACCCGGCTCATTCATCTTGGCGGCCAAAACCGCCATCGCTTCTTTTTTCCGGTCCAAGTCAAAGCAACCCCCAGGTATCCAGGAACTTGCGTTTAAGTTCGTTAATTTGCTTAATCAGATTATCCATTGATGGATTGGTTAATTAGTCATCTTTAATCTTTTATAATATAGATATCCAATGTAACATTTCTGGCGCTGCGCGCCGAATATATTGCGTTAGATTCTAGACTGAAAATAATTTCTTCAATTATAATTTCCCAAACCACGGCGATGAAAATGTCCACATTCAATTTATTTTTTTTCAACAATAGTCCCTTGACTGCCCTGGGCTTGGTTCTATTATTATTTTGGAACGACAATTAAAATTTTACTAGTTTAGCCAAAATAACCAAACGATGGATTTATGTCCGAGCCGGAAAAATATTCTTGCTGATTCGGCGACCGAAAAGTCAGCCCGGGTTAAACGTTCTGCCTTTTTAAACGGCTTTATGCCCGCGCCCTATTTCGGCATTTCTTCTAAAATAATTTTGATGGTCTTTTCTTTGCCTTTCTGGAACACTTTCGCGCTGATTTCCTCGCCTGGACCGAAGCCGGCAATCTGCTTGGTGAGCGGATGCTCGCTGTCCAGCTTCTGGCCGTTGATTTCCAGGATGATGTCATTTTCCGTTAAGCCGGCCTTGTCTGCCGGCGAGCCGGGAATGACCGCCAGATCCGTCCGGTTCTCCCCGCGCACGACCAGGGCGCCGTAATCAAAAGTCAAATTATTCGCTTTCTTGATTTCTTCGTCAATCATCACATAGCGCACGCCCAGCCAGGGGCGGACGATGCGGCCGTTCTTTTTCACATTGTCATAGACCTTTTTGATGTCATTGCTGGGAATGGCAAAGCCGATGTTTTCCGCGCCCGCGGCCATGGCCGTATTGATGCCGATCACTTGTCCGGCAATATTCAAAAGCGGACCGCCGGAATTGCCCGGATTGATGGACGCGTCCGTCTGGATGGCGCCGGATATCTCTTCCGCGCCCCGGCCGGCACCGCCGGCCATGATTGAACGGGAAAGTCCGGAAATCACGCCCACAGAAACCGTATTCCGGAATTCGCCTAAAGCATTGCCGATCGCGATAACGGACTGGCCAACTTTTAAATTCGCGCTATCGCCGAATTCCAAATAGGAAAAATTCTCGCCTTCAATCTTTAAAAAAGCCAGATCATTGACCGGATCGCGGGCCAAAACTTGCGCGTTGTGTTTTGATTCGTCGTTTAACAAAACCGTATATTCGGCATTTTCATCGCTGACGACATGCTTATTGGTGATGATATAGCCGTCCGCGGACACCAGAAAGCCGGTGCCACCCCCCACTTCCCTTTTTTCCGTGCCTTTCTGACGGTATTGCGGCTGTCCGAAACTGAAAAAATCACCAAAATTATCGCCGAAGAATCTTTGGAAAAAATCCCCATCCCCGAACGGATCACTGTAATATCTTTCCAAAATCGGCAAATCTTTAGTAACAATGATACTGACCACGGCCGGAGAAGCTTTTTCCACAGTCGTGACAATATCCGATTCTTCGGAAATCCGGCGGACCAGACGATCCGTCTCATTCAGCCTGTTTTCATCGTCTTGGCCGGCGCGCGGTCCAAAAGCGAAAGGTCCGGAACCGGCCGGCCAAATCTGCGCGGTTAACAAGCCAGCCGCGGCGCCGGCCAATGTGCTAATAAAAATGGAAATGATAAAAAGATAGGCTAAGCCTTTTTTAAGATTATCATCCATAGATTTTTTTTTGCTATTATTTATTTTAATAAAGTCTCTCAGGATTATTAGACAACTTTTTATTTTTTAATCACGACCCGCCCTTTATTTATCATTACGCCTTCTTGCCGTAAAATCTTCATTTTTTCCGACTGCCCGCGCGGATGACGCGGTGGCAGGGAACGCCCGGGGTATCCGGATTCTTCCGCAACGTTTAGCCAAGGACGCGCGCCGACCCTGGCCAGCCGATCCGACACGCAATCTGGCCGTAAGTCGCTACTTGCCCAGCCGGTATTTTGCTGATTTCCCGATATACTGCCAAGGCCAAAGCTCTGATCGGACATTTAGCCATAAAAAAATAAATTATTTAAGACTACCGGCGGGCAAAAATGATTTCAGGTCTTCCAGGCTGGGCATTTTTACTGTTTCAGCGCCGGGAACAAGGAGATTTAAAGGACTTTCCCCAACACCAAGCAATTGATTATATCTTTCCAGCCACCCTTTGATCAAGGGCGGCAAATAGATTATACCGATGATGATCGGTAAAACAATCAGAAGGATTTTCATCACGGCGAAAACCGACTGCCAAATCAAAAAATTGTGGGTTTTTTTTGACAAACGGTAAATTTCCCGGCTTAAGCGCAAGTTCTCTTCCAATAAAGCGGCTAATTTTTCGTTGGCCTCGCCATTTTTCTCTGTCTGCGGTTTGGCAGTTTCCATATGATAAAATATGAAATATTATAACCCTAATCAGCGAATTTGGCAAAACTTGGCAAAAGCCGCGGCGTGTCCGCGCAATTCTTCCATTTCCGCCGCGGTCAAAGGCGCAAGATTGGCAAAAACACGATCCACCAAATCAGGTCCGGGCTGAAAGCTTTGCAAAAACCATTTTTCCGCCATTTTTATCTCCGCGCCAATTTTTTCAATTTTTTCAGTATCCAAAAATCCGGGCACGACCGTGGTCCGAAATTCGTAAGGCCGGCGGCTTTGCTTGACCAAGGCAATGCTTTGCCGAATCCGGTTGATGTCCGGCTGAACGCCTGTCGCCCGGTCATATTCTGACAAAGGCGCCTTGATATCCATGGCCAAATAATCAACCAATTGCCGGCGAATGATTTCCTGGAGCCGATCCGGGTTTGAGCCGTTCGTATCTAATTTAATTTTATAACCTAAATCTTTGATTTTGGCCATAAAATCAGGCAAATCGGGCTGAATGGTCGGTTCACCGCCACTGATGACGACCGCGTCTAATTTTCCCTGCCGTTCTTTTAAAAAAACAAAAAGGTCCCTTTCCTCTAAATTTTGTAAGGAAAAAGGACCTTCTTGCGCTTGGCCGGCTTGCGCCGGCTTATTTTTGAACTTGCCGTTGGGTTCGACAAGCATGGGATTATAACAAAAAGGACAATGAAAATTACATCCTTGCGTAAAAATAATCGCGGCGATATGCTCGGGATAATCAAGTAAGCTGAATTTTTGCCAGCCGCCGATAATCATACTGCAGAAAATACAGGCAGAAAACCCAATTATTTTTCCTTGCTTTCCACTTTAAAACATTTTCTCTGCGCGTACTCGGCTTGTTTGCCGTCATTCCATTGGCTCACTGGCCGCAAATAACCGGTAACGCGGCTGTAAACCTCGCATGTCGTTCTTTTGGTTTCAATGGGGCTCATAGTTTTATTTTATTAGTAATTATATTTTTTGGCAAGGGATTTTTTTCCGGTGAAAAAACATTTTTTAATGGCCAATCTCCGCGCTTTTTTTCCCGCCGAAACTTTGGCGGTTTCATTTTTTCCTAACGGCCACAGAGTTATCCACGGCCGTCGGCGTTTTTTTTTCCTGATAGCCGATTTCCGCGTCACATTTAGGACAGAAACGATGCTCGCCCGCCAAATAACCATGTTTGGGACAAACGGAAAAGGTGGGGGTCAGAGTAAAATATGGCAAACGATAGCCGCTGGCGATTTTTTTAACCAATTTTTTCACCGCCGCGGCCGATGGCATTGCCTCGCCTAAAAATGCGTGCAAAACAGTGCCGCCGGTATAAAGCGGCTGGATTTTGTCCTGCAGATCCAAAGCCTCAAACAAATCATCGGTATAATTAACCGGCAACTGGGTGGAGTTGGTATAATAAGGCGCGGCCTGACCGGCTCGGAACGTCTCTTCATTGGCGCAAATGATTTTCGGGTATTTATCTTTGTCCAGGCGGGCCAGACGCCGGGCGGTGCCCTCGGCGGGGGTGGCTTCCAGATTATAAAGATTATTCGTTTCGTTCTGGAAATCCATCATTTTATTCCGCATAAATTCCAAAACTTCCACTGTAAAACTTTGACCTTTGGCGGTCGTAATATTTTGCCGAATGGGAGCAAAATTGAGCAAGGCCTCGTTCATGCCGATAATGCCGATTGTGGAAAAATGATTCTGCCAATAATGATTGAATCGTTCTTTTACGGAATCCAGGTAATACCGGGCATACGGATACAACCCTTGTTCGGTAAAAGATTCAATCACTTCCCGTTTGACTTCCAAGCTTTCTTTGGCAATCAGCATAATTTTTTCCAGACGGCTGAAGAACTCTTCCTTGGTCTTGGACAGATAGCCGAGGCGGGGAAGATTGACGGTCACCACGCCGATGGAGCCGGTCAAGGGATTGGCGCCGAACAAACCGCCGCCCCGTTTGCGCAGAACTCGGTTGTCCAGGCGCAGGCGGCAACACATGGAGCGGGCATCGTCCGGACTCATGTCCGAATTGATGAAATTGGCGAAATACGGAATGCCATATTTGGCGGTCATTTCAAAGATCTTATCCACGACCGGCGATTCCCAAGGAAAATCTTTGGTGATGTTGTAAGTCGGAATCGGAAAGGTAAAAACGCGCCCGCTGGCGTCGCCCGCCATCATCAATTCCGCGAAAGCCGTATTGAATATGTCCATTTCCTTTTGGAAATCCTGATACTTCTCTTTCTGGTACTGCCCACCGATGATCACATTCTCTTCGCCGGTTGATTTGGGGGGACGCAAATCAAGGGTAATGTTGGTAAAAGGCGTTTGAAAGCCGACCCGAGTCGGCACATTGATGTTGAAAAGAAATTCCTGCAAGGCTTGTTTTACTTCTCCGTAAGACAGATGGTCATAGCGGATGAAAGGCGCGAGATAGGTGTCAAAACTGGCATAGGCTTCAGCGCCGGCCACCTCGCCTTGCAAAGTATAGAAAAAATTGATCACTTGCCCCAGGGCGGTGCGGAAATGCTTGGCCGGACGGGATTCAATCTTGCCGCTAACGCCGCCGAAACCGCGCAACAAGAGGTCTTTCATGTCCCAGCCGGCGCAATACGAAGCGAGCAATTGGAGGTCGTGGAGATGGATGTCGCCGCTTTCATGCGCCTGGCGGATATTGGCGGCGTAAACCTTGTTCAGCCAATAGTTGGAAGAGATGATGGAAGCCAGGTGGTTGTTCAGTCCCTGCAGGGAAAAACTCATGTTGGAATTTTCTTTGATGCGCCAATCACTGCGATTCAAGTAGCTGTCCATGATGTCGTTGGAATCAATCAGAGAGCGCAGCTGGCGCAGGCGGGCGTGCTGGTCGCGATACAGGATATAGGCTTTGGCGGTTTTGATAAAACGGTTTTGGATCAACGCTTCTTCCACCAAATCCTGGATTTCCTCAACCGCCGGGATACTGCGGTAATGGAATTTTTTCTTCACTGCCTTGACCACGTCCGCGGCGGTTTTTTTGGCTTTCGCGAGCGAGCCTTCGCCCTCGGCTTGCATGGCCTTATAAATCGCGCTGACAATTTTTTCCTGTTGGAAAGGGACGATATCGCCGCTTCTTTTTTTGATTTGCGAAATTATTTCCTGGTGGGGGTCCGGATTTTTTAGCATGGGGATATGAAAATAATAATATTTTTCCTGTTGTTTGAAAACGATTGGCAGTCGGACTCTTGCCCGCTACTTTTTTTGATCCGACTTTTTTCCCGATTTTTTTCGGACGGTTTTCTGTTTTAACAGCTTGCTCAGTTCGCGCTGGAAAGAATGGACGTCTTTAAATGATTGGTAAACGCTGGCAAAACGGATATAGGCGATCTCATCGGTTTTTTTCAAGTTTTTCATGACGATCTGGCCGATCTGGCTGGCCGTAATCTCGTTTTGGCGCAGAACCTGCAATTCCCTTTCAATATCATGCACCAGCTTTTTGAATTTCTCTTCCGTAATCGGCCTTTTTTCCAGAGCTTTTTTCAAGCCGCTCACCACCTTGTCGCGGCTGTAGCTTTCCTTCCGCCCGTCTCTTTTGACCACGGCCAGATCCAAAATCTCGATCTCTTCATAGGTGGAAAAACGGAAATTGCATTTCTGGCACTCACGCCGCCGCCGGATGGACAAGCCGTCCCCGGCCGCGCGCGAATCAATGACTTTAGTGTCTGGATAAAAACAAGCTGGGCATTTCATCGTAATTTTTTGCCGGCCGTTTGGGCGGGCTTTTTTCTCACATAAAAAGAGGCCATAAAAAAACACCTTTGTTTGTGCTTCGCTTCTTCTTAAAAGGGCCAAAGGTGTCTGCCTCCGTGTTGATACTATATCTTGTGGTGTATGTAATAATTATACCACAAGAAGATTGCTTGTCAAACGATTTTTTCGTGGCTAATTTTTAGGTTTTTTATTTTTGAATATTTTTTTTCCGTTGAATTTTTTTCGCTTCCGCTGTGTATAAGTCATTGGCTGTGAATAAGTTCATTTCCATTATAGCACAACAAATAAAAAATATCAGGCTAAAAAATTATTATTTTTGACTAAAAAAATACTTATACTTTGGAGTAATAAATAAAATCGAGTGGACAGAAAAATGTTTTCCGTATTTTGGTCGTCTGTTCCCTAAAGTTTTTGATCCATCATATTTAAATCTTCCGGCAACTGAAATTCAATTTGCCAACGCGGCCAAGTTAATTTTTATCAATTGTTCTGTTCTCAGAATAGTCTAAAAGATTATTATACTGCTTCGTTGTTCTTTAACAATGCAAGCAGGTCTGGCCTCAAAAATGAGGCTACTCATTAAACATAAATAATAAAAAAAAGGAGGAGTAAAAAATGGGAAAAAAAATAAAGGTAATGGTTTTTGAATTTTGCTTTTTGTTGTGGCTTGGCCAATTATGCCAAAAAACCGAAGCAAACGAGCCGGTGCTCGGGCAGGAAAAAAGCGGCCAATTGCAAACAATTTTACCATCAGTAGATAAATCTGCAACAAGATTTTACCCCTTGCGCCAATACGGTCTTTTTTTGGGCCCGGCGCGTCTTTACGAAAGATATGACTGGGATGCTAATAAACCGGTCAATCCGATCCAGAACGTCATAACAAAAAAACCAGAAGAATAACAACAACACCCCTGGCGCCCATCTGACCAGGAGTTTTTTAATTTTTGCTGTCAAAGCAAACTGCTTTGCCTGTGCTTTTCCTCGGCAGTAAAAATTTTCACCTGGCCGTATTGGCCGTCAAAACCGGGCTGAATGTTCACTTCTTCAGCGCGCACGCGGCGGATCCCTTCCGCGCTGGCCGGAGACACTGCTTTGATCTCGTCAATCGTGCGGTCCAAGAGGATGGCCATTTCCGTACCCAAAGCGCCGAACAAGCGCTCATATTCTCTCTTGACTTTGGCGGCGCTCCGGCTTTTCACGCCCAAGGTCTCGGCAATAATCTTGTCCAGTTCCACCAAGCGGCGGAAGCCGGGCGCGGACGCGAGCTGGTAACCAGCCGGCCGGTCGGCCAATTCGGCCACACGGCTCAAAACGCCGATGGTCAAAGGACGATGGCAAACCGGACACCGGCCGCGGTGCTGGGCGCTTGCCTCCGGCGCGAGACAGACGCCGCAAGCGCGATGGCCGTCATAATGGTACATGCCTTCTTCCGGATAAAATTCCAAAGTATAATCTAAATATGATTTATGCTTGTCCCGCGCGGCCGCGGCTGACCGCTCATCTTGACCGTCTTGATGATGATCAATTACGTCGTATAACTCATCATATGAAACATCAGTTAATTCAAAAACGTTCGCTTCCCGGCCGATGTTCGGCAAACTGTGCGCGTCCGAATTGGACAGCCTGGTCAGATCGTCCAAAGCGGACAGGCGCCAATTCATGGCCGGATCGCTGGACAAGCCGGTTTCATAAGCGCGGATGCGGCCCGTGTATTCGCCAAAACATTCTTCCAGCCGGTCAAAGCCGGATTTGGATCCGAACACGGAAAACCAAGGCGTCCAGATATGAGCCGGATAAATTATGAAATGCGGATTGACGGAAAAACACAGGCCGCAGAAATCTTCGGCGGACATGCCTAAAATCGGGCGGCCGTCCGAATGGATATTATATTTGGCGGCCAAAGCCGCGTTCAAGGCGGCCGCCGCGTCCAAGTCCGGCGCGTGCGCGACCAAATGGATGCGCCGTACCCGGTCAAATTTCTTGAAAATCAGCGCGACTTCAGCGGACAAGATGAATTTGACCTTCTCATCCGGGGCCACGGAAAAAATATAAAGCTCGCCTTTTTTCCGCGCGCGCGCCGGCGCCGGCGCCAGCTGTCCGCGCAATTCCCCAAACCAATCCGGCTGGGTGAAATCGCCGGTGGCGATGATGTCCACGCCCTTGGTCCGGCCGATTCTATCCAAATTAGCCAACGTCAAATCGCCCGAACAAGCGCGGGAAAAACGGGAATGGATGTGCAGATCAGCGATTTGCCGCATATGATTTGATGATCTGGCTGATAATCTTCTTTAAACGGACACGGTCCGAGCGGGCGAAATCGCCCGTTGTGCTTAATAAGTTGGCGCGCACGACCCGGCCTTGCCCCCAAAAACGCCGGCCGCGTTCCGCCGCTGAACAAGAATATCATTCTTGATATCTGTTTATCACCTTCTTTGACAAGCGTCGGTTATTTAATAGTATAATATCAATATCTGCTGGCCAAACCGCCGCCGAGCGTGACAATTTTCTTTCTGGCGGGATAACTTATAGCGCAAAAAATTCGCCAGTCAATCTTAATGCCTTAATTTTAACCTTTCTGAAAAATATTCGCAACTGTCAGGCCATAATCCGGAATGTTTGGAAAAAATCGCTTTCTGGTTGTTCGGATTATATATTGATTGATTTTAAACGCCCGCAAAAATTGGATCAAAAACGTTTTTCTACCGCCTGAATTGAAAAAATAAAACGATTTAAAAAGCCGCCTGGTAATTAAAGGCGGCTGATATTGTTAAAAAAAGAGCAAAAAAGAGCTACTCCACGGTCACGCTTTTGGCCAAATTACGCGGCCGATCCACGTTCCGGCCGAGCAGGCAAGCGGCGTGATAGGCCAAGAGCTGGCCAGGAATGACTGCGAGGAGCGGATAAAGCCAATCCAAGGTGGGCGGGATTTCAATGGCCTCGTCCGCCAGTTCCTTGATCTCCTCGTCGCCGGCCGTGATGATGGCGATGACCGGCCCGCGGCGGCTCTTGACCTCCATAATGTTGCCGATCATCTTCGCCCGCAAGCGGTCGGCGGGCGCGATCGCCACGGTCGGCACTTCCGGACTGACCAGGGCGATCGGTCCGTGCTTCATTTCGCCGGCGGCATAGCCTTCCGCATGGATATATGACACCTCTTTGAGTTTCAAGGCGCCTTCCAATGCGACCGGATAATTGAAATGCCGGCCCAGAAAAAGCCAATTCGGATAATGGCAGAACCTTTCCGCGATCGCCGCGATCCGGTTGTCCAAGGCCAGCACTTGCCGGATCTTGTCCGGCAAGCCCACAAGCGCCTGCGCCCAAGCCAGATCCTCGGCCCGATCGCGGCCATGGAGCTGGCGCCAAAAAAGGGCCAGCAGGTTGAAGATCGCGAGCTGGGAAAGGAAAATCTTTGTGGACGCGACCCCGATTTCCGGGCCGGCATGGTTGTAAACGCCGGCCGCGGTTTCGCGCGCCAAAGTGCTGCCGGCCACATTGACCAGACCCAAAGACAGCAAACCTTGCGCCTGCGCCAGACGGACCGCCGCCAAGGTATCGGCAGTTTCGCCGGACTGGCTGATCGCCAGCAAGGCCGCGGCGGCCGGATACGAACGCTGGCAGTAGCGGAACTCGGAAGCGATTTCCGCGCGCGCGTCCAGACCGGCCGATTCGGACAAAAGATACTGGCCGTAAAGGCCGGCGTAATAAGAAGTGCCGCAAGCCGCGATGATCAGCTCCGAGCAATTTTTCAATCTCTCCTGGCAATCCAGCAAACCGCCCAGTTTGACCGCGCCGGTAACCGGATCCAAACGGCCGCGCCAAGCGCTGGCCGCGGTTTCGGCCTGCTCGTAAATCTCCTTGCGCATGAAATGCGGGAAACCGTTCAATTCCGCCGCGGTTTCGGCCGGGCTGATGGTCGTCACGACCTTATCCACGCGCGCGGACCGGGCGTCAAAAACCTGGTGAGAATCCGCCGTCAATCTGGCAATTTCGTTGTCGGCCAGATAAATCACCTGGTCTGTCCAGCCGGCGAAAGCGGCGGCGTCCGAAGCGGCCAGCCGGCCTCGGTCAGTGAGACCAAGGAGCATCGGACTGCCGCGCCGGGCCACCACGATTTCGTCCGGCCGGGCGCGGTGCATGACCGCGATTCCCAAAGGGCCTTCCGTCCGGGACATGGCTTCGGCCACCGCCGATACCAAATCGCCCGCGTAACAGAGAGCGATTAGGTGCGCCAGCACTTCTGTATCCGTTTCGGAAACGAAAACCGTTCCGACCATCGCCAACTTTTTTTTCAGGCGGGAAAAATTCTCTACGATGCCATTATGAACCAACATCACTTCGTCCTGGCCGCCTGCGTGTGGATGAGCGTTAACTTCCGTGGGCGCGCCATGGGTAGCCCAACGCGTATGCCCAAGACCGCAACCACTTCGTATGGACGCACCGTTCATTTTCGCGGCTAAGGCCGCCACTGGACCACTGGCTCGCCAACGCCGCCACTGGCCGTTTTCTCTCACCACAAAACCAGCGCTGTCATAGCCACGGTACTCCAAAGCCCGCAAACCAGACAAAATAATTGGCTGTGCTGGTTGATCGCCTACATAAGCAATAATGCCGCACATAATTTTCCTCCTTTTTCTCCAGTCAAGTTTATTTCTCCGCGGCCGCGGTCCGGCCGAGCATCTCCCAGAGACGTAAAAAAATGATCTTCTGTGTCTCGTAAATCGCTGTATTTTCAATGATCACGCCGAGGGGCGCGCCCTGGTGGTCGCGGGAAATGAAGGCGCAACGACCGGCATAAATAATAATATAAGTGGCGGATTCGTCATGCGTTCCGAGCCAACGGCGCTCATCCAGGCCATGGAGGCGACCGCCGCGCGCCAAAGAGATAGCCTTGACCGCGATTTTTTTCCGAACGCGATCGCGGGTAAAATCCGGATAGGCCGCGCGCAAGTCGTCGCTCGCCTTGGTCGCCGAATAAATGTAATATTCTTTATCAACATCAACATCAGCGGTGACTTTTAATACATCTTCCAATATCAAGCGTATGCCGTTTTTGCCTTCATAAAATTTCGTGGTCGGACGGCTGGCTTCTTTGTCCTGCAGGGATTTAAGTTCCGGAATCAAATCAACAAGGCCCTTTTTCACTTCCCGCAGATCCGCTTCTTTGGCCGCTAACAACGGCTGGATCTTTTCCGGATCTTCGGCCACGAATTTCTGTTTGGTGGATTCGTGAAAATAGGAAACCAAACCGCCGGCCTGAAGATTTTTCAAGAGATCGTAGACGGTACCGCGGTTCAGACCGGCGATCGCGGCGAGCGAACGCACGGATAAAGCCCCGTATTCCAACAATTTAAGATAGACGGCAATCTCTTTGTCGCTCAAACCGAGTTTTTTTAACAGACTTTTGTCCATATGGCCATTTATTATTTCTTCAATTATGGTCACGAGCGCTGGCTTTCTTTTTTCACGGGATTTTTACGGATGTATTCAATATTATTAGCATAGACAAATTTTTCTCCCGACGGCAGGGGTAAATTTTAGTTTTTATTTGCGGCCTAAAATAAACATTTGTCAAGGCGGATATAGATTAATTTATTTAGCAATGAAAGAGGGGGCAAAATAAATTTGCCCCCAAAAATGAAATGAGTGCCGCGCGTCCGAAAAAAGGATGAGCGGCGGGTTGGAAAAGAACAAGAAAGGATGAAAAAAAACAAAAAAATATAATGGTTAATATCAGTATATACCTTGTTATAATTATGTCAAATATTTTTCTACAATATTATATAATAAGTAT
>PCSD01000023.1:17801-17943 GCA_002771615.1 Candidatus Falkowbacteria bacterium CG23_combo_of_CG06-09_8_20_14_all_49_15 | reverse complement strand
TCGGAAGACGGTTTACTACGTCCTTGCAAAACAGTGCCGGTCAAGTCCAAATAAACCAGTTCCTCAGGGTTCAAAGCGCCGAGCGCCGCACCGGTGGGTGTAATCAACAGTCGATCATCCAGCATACGAACCGAGATGTTGC
>PCSD01000023.1:17648-17790 GCA_002771615.1 Candidatus Falkowbacteria bacterium CG23_combo_of_CG06-09_8_20_14_all_49_15 | reverse complement strand
GCGACCAATCCCTGCTCGTAAACCCGCTTGCCGCAAGCAACAATGTTGCGGCGAATTTCCCAATCCGTTAGCATGAGTGAACCTCAATAAGTAAGACTTTAGACTAAAGACATGAGACCGAAGAGAAAAGCAGACATAAGCC
>PCSD01000023.1:17083-17343 GCA_002771615.1 Candidatus Falkowbacteria bacterium CG23_combo_of_CG06-09_8_20_14_all_49_15 | reverse complement strand
TCATAAGTTTTCTTTTCTACCAAAGCAAAGTTCAATTGCTCTTGTGAAAAGACATTTAAGGATAATATCAGTGTCAATAGTATAATAATTTTCCTCATTATTCTTTATTAAAATAATATATCATTTTCTTGTTACCAAACTCAATTTGCCATTCTTTGATTCCCTTTTCATCTATTTGAAATTCAAAGGCATAAGTTCGAAATTTGCTTTGGATAAAAGTTGATTGAAGCATAATTTTGCTATCATCAAAATATGATTCC
>PCSD01000023.1:16894-17036 GCA_002771615.1 Candidatus Falkowbacteria bacterium CG23_combo_of_CG06-09_8_20_14_all_49_15 | reverse complement strand
AGGCGCAATAAAATCTTGCAAAACCGAGTTTAAAGATTTTCTTAAAGTATTAGCTGGCAGCACATCTTCAACGGTTATTCCAGTGTGAAACGCAAAAATAACTTGGTATGCAGCAAGATAAAATTTGAACAGAAGTGATTTT
>PCSD01000023.1:16666-16798 GCA_002771615.1 Candidatus Falkowbacteria bacterium CG23_combo_of_CG06-09_8_20_14_all_49_15 | reverse complement strand
TGTTATGGTACTTTGACAATCCATTCGGTCTTTGGCCGGTAGCCGGTAAATGTAACCTTATAAATGGGGAGGAAACGCAATGAATATAAGTTTTTTCTTGATTCTAGTTGGGCTAGTGGTTGGGATGGTATG
>PCSD01000023.1:14865-16622 GCA_002771615.1 Candidatus Falkowbacteria bacterium CG23_combo_of_CG06-09_8_20_14_all_49_15 | reverse complement strand
TGGGAGATATGTGCTTTAAAAGTCTGCTGCCGCTAGTAGTTTCGATTGAAGTATCATCGATGAATCTTAACGAATGGTGGTTGTTCGCCTACGGCGCCGCCTTCGTATTTATTCTTTACTTTATTGGTTTTACTCTTACGAGGGATAAATATCTGGCGTCATTACTAGCAACGGCCGAGGGCGGCACACTCGGCTTTATGTTCTACAACAGTATACGTGTCGAACCGCTATCCCGTTTTTTTCTGATCGATATGTTGGGGAACGGCGGAGCGTTGTTCTCCTTCATCTACTGGCGGATTTCCGGAATTTTCAAATTTTGGGAATTCACCGTAAAGAATCGGCTGATGCTAGCCCTGTGGACAGGTCTTGCCCTAAATATTCTAGCGAGCACAGGAATAGAAATTTTACATCTAAGAGGCCTGCCGTATATAGCAGACATTTCCTGGTCAATCGGGCTGGTAATCACTTTGCTGATCTCGGTCATTGTCGGTACCGAGGTCAAGCTCCGTCTTTCCAGAAAAATTTTTTTCTCGAAATTTTTCTGGACATTCTGGGGGATCAGGCTAGCTGGAATGAGCGTGTCGATGGCATTGCGTCTGCCATTCGCCTTAACGATCCTGTTCATCTTACCCCCTTCTTTTCTGCTGCCGGTCATATATACCGATCAGCAAAATAAGGAGAAGGAACATGCCGCAAACTTCATCGCAGCATGTCTACCCATTACGTTTCTGATATTTGTCGCTATGAAAACAATATATTAAAAGGAAAAAGGAGGATAAAAGATGGGAAATGGTTTGATTTCGGCATTGATTTTCGATGTAGACGGATCGATTATGCCCCAGGGAGGGCCGATTGATCCGAAGGTGGCGGAATTTTTCCGTCGGCTCCAGACCGCAGGGCTGAAAATGGGCCCAGCCACAGGAAAAAATGCCGATTACTGCAGGGGGTTAGCCTGCGGAATCGGAGTGGTCTGGGATTATATCATCGCGGAGACGGGAGCTCAATTCCTCGAGCTCATCTCCGCGAATCCGCCTTCGTTTCGCCAGCGGAAACTTCAGGGGGTCGACGATGATTTATCGCGTTTCCTCGATATCATCGATTATAAACAATTTGGCCGGACGTTTCGATTCTACGATCGAGACGAGAACTTTAGGCCTGAGTTGAAGGAGGGCATACTCACCTTATTCCCCGCCGGTTCGGAAATCGATGTTACCCTGCCCTGGGTGTCATATTTTGAAGGGATAGTCAAGCACTTCCGACTATCCCTCAATATCCAACGGCACAGCGACGGGTGCATCGATGTTGTGCCGAAAGTAGTATCAAAAGCACTCGGCATCCGAAACGTTTGCGATCTGTACGGGATAGGAGAACGAAATATCCTGACGGTCGCGGATGGGAAAAACGACGACCAGTTGGTCGAAGGTCGGTTGAACGCGATTGTGGTCGGAAACGGCAACCAATCGCTCAAGGACGCGGCTAGAGCTATCGGCGGATATGTCGCTGGTGCTCCTTGTGGCGACGGTTTCATCGAAGGCATGAAGTACTTCAACACTTTGGGATATTTCGAACCCAAGGTGGCTGAGGAAATTTTGCACTTTTAAGGGTTTTCAAAAGGCGCTGGAGTGAATAACTTCAGCGCCTCTTTTATTTGTCTTGGTTCAATCTGGCTAAAGCGCCGTATATGCCGGCCAAATCGCCTAAAGCCGCCCGCTTTATCAGGGGCGGTTTTTTATATATTTTTAAAATTCTTTTCACTT
>PCSD01000023.1:0-14848 GCA_002771615.1 Candidatus Falkowbacteria bacterium CG23_combo_of_CG06-09_8_20_14_all_49_15 | reverse complement strand
GCCGATGACGACTACGTCCGGCTGCCAATGCACGATCGTATTGTGAACGCCGATTGCTAAAAGTCGGGCCGCTTCCGCCCAGACACGTTTGTCTTTTATATTCACTGCTTCTTTTTTGTATCGCCTCTTTAAGCCGGTACCAGATACTAAGCCTTCAATAAAACCATATGGGTCATCGTGTTTAATAATCTGGTATCCCGGTTCGGCCCAAGCGGTCGTCTCGTCCACGCGGCCATTAATCGCGCGGGCGCCGCCCACGCCGGTGCTGACCGTAAAATAAGCCACAATCCGCTTACCTTTTCCTGCTCCAAAATTCGCTTCGCCCAGCACCGCCGCACTCACGTCTTTCATAATTACAACCTTACATTTTAATATCTGCTCCAGATTTTTCTTAAGCGGTTTGTTATTCCAGCCCGGCAGATTCGGCGCGCTAACCATTTTAGTAAGTTTCGCGTCAAGCGGACCAGGCGTACAGCCGGCCGCATCGTCCCAAGCTTGGCCGCGGATAAGTTTTTCGGCAAGCTGTCTAAATACCGCCATCGCTTCACGAAAATTAGGCGGTGTAGAGCATTTTTTTATTTGCAAAATTTCAGTCCGGTTGGCCGCGGCTAAACGCATATTGGTGCCGCCGATATCAAATAATAAATGCATAAGTTTATATTAAGCCGCCTCTTTTACCTCCGTGCGTTTTGATAACATACTTTCAAGTAATTGTATCACGCTTTTTCCTTGCAAAGCATCCCGCTTATTATCTTCAGAGATCACATCGTCATGGTCAACAATCCATCCGATTTTAGCACCTTCATTACTGCCGATTTTTTCCATGACCGCCGCAACCGCATCTTTAACATCTTTTATTTCTACTAAACCATATTCCCGGATAGCATCTTCTTCTGTGCCTTGGAATCCTTTTGGTAATTTTGAATGGTGGTCGGCGATCACTCCAGACAACTCTGATTGTCGATCCCAGACCATAATTGCCTTATCTCCCAAACCCGGCTTTATTTTTTCAAGTCGCTGTTTTGCGTTTAGCAAATTTTGAACTTTATCATCAATCACAGAGATCCAATCTACTTGTTTTTCAAGAAAATCTGCCGCGACTTTCTTTAAAGCCTCAACTTTATCCTCGTGAGCGACGTAACCGAATTCCCCACTGTTTTTTAGTCTTTTGCGTAAATCTTTCACTTCCACTTCGCTTAGGCCGCGCGTCCGCGCATTATCAATCTCCTTATGGATTTTTTCTTGGCGAAAATCATGAAAACCTCTGGCTACGCGTTTGATTTGTTCCATGTGGCCGGGCAGGCCAAGCGACGGGACGCCGTAAACATCGCCCGTAGTCCAGATCCGTACTGGTCCGTGCGCAAGCATTTTATCTATCTCTTCTTCCGCTCCGTCGAAATAAGCATCCTGAAATCTGACCTCGTTCGTCATGGCATGACAATATCTCTGGATAAAGTCTTCACGATCCGGTAAGGAGGCGAGAAAAACCGGATCCTTGACAGGTTCCTTCAATATGCCGACATCATCGGCGTTAATTTTTAAATCTTCAGCTCGGCCACCGATTGTTTTTTTCATTCTTTCGTTGATTGAACCGAGCGCTTTATTGGGCTGAAAAAGGGCGTCATAAAATATTTCTCCAGTCATGTGCTGATTCACAACCTCGCCATAACCTTCTTGGCTTTTTTCAGTTACTTTCCTGGCCGTCCGCCAAGCCGCCCATAATTTATTTACAATCTGATTTTTTACATCATTAGAAAAAAATAGTTCTTTTTGGTCTTGGCCTACTGGCAATTGTTCAACTTTGTTCATACTCATAAAATAAAATTTTAATTAGGGGCTTGTATGGCGCCGCTAATAATTAGTTATTATATTAATTAATTATTTTTAACAAAATTATTCCAACGATTTGCGGCTCGCGCTGTTGATGTTGACAACCACTTCTTTGGTCTTGAAAGATTGCGTTGACCAGCCGACCGCTTCCGCGTACAGGCGGTAAGTGCCGGTGATGGGCGGATCCGCCCATAATGAGGTAAGCTCGGCTTGCCCGGCGGGCTGGACAAAGGAAATAAAGACGGTTTGATCGTCCTTGTCCAGATAGAAAAAATTGACGCGCGCGATCGCGGCGCTGTTTTCCAGCTTCAGCTTGAGCTTGAGCGGAAAGTCGATGTCCGCGGCCGCCAAGCCCTCAGTCGGTTCCAGCCAGGACAGGGAAAAGGTTTTGGGCTGGCCGTCTCCATCCAACTTGAGATTGATCTCCACGGTTTTTTCCGCGCAGTTGTCAATATCGTCGCAAGCGCGGACCAGGAGGGTGTGATAGCCGTTCGGCAGGAAAGCGATGTTTTTTTGCAGATTGAAAGGATAGTCCGTAATCGTGGCCAACAGGTTGCCATTGATGAAATATTCCGCCCGCTTGACTCCACGGGCCGCGGTTAAACTGCCTAAGCGCGCGTCCAAAAAAGCAGTGGTCAGCAGACCGCCGTTTTGCGGCGAAGCGATTTCAAACGCGGGCCGGTTGGCCGGTACATGCAGATCGTCAAATTCCAGCGGCGGCGAAGAACTGGAGCGGCCGAGTTTGGCCGCCCATTCCAGGACGCGGCTTTCCCAGAGCGTAAATTGCGGATCAACGTTTGGATCCGTGGGCGGATCGCCCAGAGGATCGTCCTTGTTGATATAATAGAGCAGACAGTGGTCTTCGGAAAAAGTTTTTTCTTCAATAAAGCTGGACGGCGTTTCATCCGTGGCCAGCCGGCCGGAAGCGCGGTCAATTTTGACGATTTTTTCGCCGCCAATGACACCGTCCAAGACCGGCTTGCCGGTCGCCGCGGTTTCCGGCTTTTTGAAATTTTCCACCGGCGTGTCGCCCAAAACCTGCTTCATGAATTCATTCCAGATCGGCGCCGCCACCTTGCTGCCGTCCGCGCCTCTTTTCATTTCCGTATTATTATTATTGCCCACCCAGACGCCGGCGACCAAAGAGGGCGTATAGCCGATCGTCCAGGCGTCGCGGTAATCATTGGTCGTGCCGGTCTTGGCCGCGACCGGCCGCTGGCCCAAAGTCAGCCAGTTTTTTTCTCCGAAGATAAATGAGCGAGCTTGGTTATCGGACAGGATATCGCTTACAAGACGGGCGATTTTCGGATCCAAGACCTGCCTTTTTTCTTCTTGATGTTCCCAAAGCGTCTGGCCGTTTTTGTCGGTCACGCGCAGGATAGCCGCGGTTTCAAAAAAAACGCCTTCGCGCGCGAACGCGCCGAAAGCCGCCGTATGCTCCAAGAGCTTGACCTCTCCGCCGCCCAAGACCAAAGACAGGCCAAAACGATCCGGGTCTTTCAATGTTGAATAGCCGAAATTTTCCGCGAGCTGGAGGACCGCGCCAACGCCGGCCAGATAGATCGCTTTAACCGCCGGCGTATTCAGAGAGCCGGCGAGCGCCTGCCGGGCCGTGACCGGGCCGTGTTCTTGGCTGTCATAGTTTTTCGGCTCATAAGGCTTGTTCGGATCGTTGGAGAAATTGGTGTTCACATCGTATAAAATGGTCTTATCCGGATAACCTTTAAGGAAAAGAGCGGCATAAACCAGCGGTTTTAAAGAAGAGCCGGGTTGGCGCGAACGGGTGGCGATGTTCACCTGCCCGTCAATTTCCTCATTGAAAAAATCACGCGAACCGACCAGGGCCAGGATTTGCCCGTTTTTCGGATCCAAAGACACCAGGGCGGCATTCGTGGCATTATATTTTTCTTGATTATTAGCCGATTTTTCTTCAATCACCGCTTCCGCGATTTTTTGCTTGTATAAATCCAAGGTGGTGTAAATTTTCAGCCCGCCTTGTTCCACGGCTTTTTCTCCAAACCGTTCCGTAATCAATTCTTTCACATACATGACAAAATGGGGCGCGGTGATGTTTTCCGCCGGCGGCTTGAATTTCAATTCCTGCGCTTTGGCCGCCTCTTTTTCTTCCGCGCTGATAAATCCCTGCTCAGCCATAAGATCCAAAACATAGTGCTGGCGAGAGATCAGAATGTCATGATTGGAGCCGTACGGCGAATAGCGGGTCGGCGCCTGCGTAATCGCCGCCAAGACCGCCGCCTCGGCCAGGCTGATTTCCTTGACGCTTTTGCCAAAATAGCGCTGGCTGGCCGCTTCCACGCCATAAGCGGTTGAACCGTACGGCACTTCATTAAGGTACATCTGCAGGATTTCGTCTTTGGAAAATCTTTTTTCAATCTTATAAGCCAGGACCAATTCTTTGATTTTGCGCGTATAGGTTTTTTCCGTGGTCAGGATGGCGTTTTTCACTAATTGCTGGGTCAGAGTGGAACCGCCGGCTTTTTTGCCCAACAGGACATTAGTGATGGCCGTGCGTAAGATCGCCCATAAGCTGAAACCTTTGTGGTGATAAAAATTTTTATCTTCAATGGCAATGGCCGCATTTTTCACGATCGCCGGAATTTGGTCCAGGGTCATTAAGGTGCGGCTTTGGTTGCCATGGATTTCGTAGAGCACGGTTTCGCCGGTGCGATCAAAAATTTTTGTATTTTCCGGCACTTCGCGGCTGATCAAATGGTTCGGGTCCGGCAAGCCGCGCGACATCCAAGCCACTGTCCCGGCTAAAGCCAGGGCGATCAATACCACCAAGCCCCCGGCGGCCAGAAGCGCGTTTTTCCAGGATAAAAAAACCAGCCAAGACCGGCGCGGACCAGATATTTTCTTTTTTTCCGGCCGGGATTTTTTCTGGTTTTGGCGCCAGTTTTGGCCGGAACGCAAATTAAGCTGATGGATGGGCATAATATATTAAAGAAAATATTCCAACCTGCCTATAAGCGGTAGTATTCCGCCGCCTGTTCCGGCGGCACGGAATTGATGATCAAGCCGGAACCCAGCTCCACCCCGGCCCAAATATTGTCGCGCGGCTGAATTTTCAAGTAGAAATGTTGATCCGGCTCGGAAACGACCTGGTGCAGGAAAAAATTGAAGGACAAACCAAGCTTATTGATTTTTACTAAAATATTTTTCAGGATAAAAGCCAGGCTATGAAGCTCATTTTGATTAAGGTTGGTAATATTGTCAATGTGGCGGCGGGTGAATAGCCAAGCTTCATAGTGGAATTCGCTTGCGTAAGGGGCGATGGCCGCGATATATTTGTCCGCGAAAATTTTCCGCGGCGAGTTGGTTTCGCGGCGGATGATGTCGCAATACGGGCAACGTTCTTGCTGGCGGCGGTAGTGGCGCGCCCGTTTCAGTTCTTCCTTGATGTCCGGCGGCAGGAAATCAGTGGCGAAAATTTGCGAATGGGCATGGGCGATCGTCGCGCCCGCCTTTGAGCCCTGGTTTTTCAGGCAAAGGATATATTCCAGCTTCCGGTTGGCCATGAGCGCCTTGGTTCGCCGGACATACATAGCCAAAAGATTATTGATGTTTAGCAAAGACAAGTGGGCCAGATCGCAATTATGTTCCGGGGTTTCCACAATCACTTCCTGGCAGCCGTAAGCGCGCGGGTTATCCAAAGAAACCGCCGGAAAGATATTGTTCAAAGCCAAAACCCGCCAATGTCCGCGCGGGCCGTCGATTTTGTCCACAACATTCTCCTGATTGATATTTTCCGGGCAAAACGGGCAATTAGGGGATCTTTTAATGATGGTTTCTTCTTTGATATCGCGTGGCCGCTGGGCGCGGCCGGGCGTGATAATGACATATTTTTCCAAAAAATATGCTTTACGGATTGTTGATTCCTGGATGGGCATTGGTTGAATATTCATAATTAATACGATTTTCGGCGTTATCTTATGCTATATACAGCAGCCAATCGGCGCCGCTGTTTGGTTTATAAGTCTATCTTACTCTATATTATACAAAAATTAAGCAATAATGGCCAGCATTTGTCCAGAAAAATAAAGGGTTTTTCCTATAGACAAAAAAATTTTCCGTGATATACTATGTGATATACTAATTAACAAATTGAATTTATTAAACCGCCGGCACAAAAACGGCCGGACAAGCATTAGGCCTAAAATAAAAAAGATTTATGTGGGTTAAAGATTACATGTTCAAAAATGTCTGCACAATCTTCCCGGAAACGACCATTGCCGAGGCTTTGCGCGTGATGGTGGAAAAAAAGACCAACAGTTTGATTGTGGTGGACAAAAATCAGAAGCCGATCGGCACCTTATCCTCCTATACTTTAGTCCGGGAGGTTGTCCCGCCTTACTTGAAAGATGACCCGGTTTTTTCCCAATTCGGCGCCGAAGGCACTCTGGACCATTACGCCCAACAATTCAAAGATCGGAAAGTTTCCGAATTGATGCATAAGGACTTTCATGTTTTATCAGACAAAGACGCGATGATTGAGGCCGCGTCCTACGCGATCAAAGCTTCGCGCCGCATCCTGCCGGTGGCCGACGAGCACGGCCGCTTGATCGGCGCCATCACCCGCACCTGCATCAAGAACGCTTTGTATAACGCGGTTTTTAAGGAACAGCCGATCAATCCGGAGCCTTGTTGCTGTAAAGGCGAGCACTCTTAAAGAGCGCGTAAAAACAGACTATTGCCAAATAGTTTTTTATTTTTGTAAAAAATATGCACGAAGCCATAAACGAAGCGAGTGGACAGATCGGAACGGCCGCGATCACGGCCGCGCTTTTAATTTTTCTCGGCGCTTACGCGTTAATCATTTCCGAAAAAGTGTACCGGACGATCGTCGGAATTTTTGGCGGCGCTTTAATGATCCTGTTGGGCATCGGCCTGCATTTTTACGGCCAACACCAAGCGATCAGCGCCATTGATTTCAACACTATCGGCCTTTTGGTGGGCATGATGATCATTGTCGGCGTCACCAAAGACACTGGTTTGTTTCAATATGTGGCGATCAAGGCGGCTAAGGCGGCCAAGGGCGACCCTTGGAAAATCATGCTGATGTTCGCCCTGATTACCGCCCTGTTTTCCGCTCTGCTGGATAATGTCACGACCGTACTCCTGATGGTGCCGATGACTTTCGTGATCTGCGACAACCTGCGCATCAACCCTCTGCCTTTTCTGGTCGTGGAAATATTTATGAGCAATATCGGCGGCACAGCCACCTTGATCGGCGATCCGCCGAACATCCTGATCGGCTCTGCGGCCAACCTGTCTTTTGCGGATTTCATCATCAACTTGGCGCCGATCATTGTTGTTATGATCATTGTCCTTTTGCCTTTTTTCAAATGGCGCTACAGCCGCCTGATCCAGGCCAAACCGGAAGACTGCCAGAAGATCATGAAATTGAACGAACGGGAAGCGATTGAGCGGCCGCGCTTGCTCAAAAAATCCTTGTTTGTCCTGGCGATCGTCATCCTCGGTTTCTTTTTTCATGGTTTATTAGGAATTGAAGGCGCGACCATCGCCATTTTCGGCGCCGGCCTTCTGCTCCTTTTGGACAACAAGAATCCGGAAAAAGCCTTGCATGAGGTGGAGTGGACCACGATTTTTTTCTTTATCGGTTTGTTCGTGATCATCGGCGGCTTGGAACAAGTGGGCGTGATCAGTTGGGCCGCGGACAAACTGATCGCGGCGACCGGCGGCAATCTGGCCGTGATCGCGATCGCGATCCTCTGGGGCGGAGCCATCTTTTCCGCTTTTGTGGACAACATCCCGTTCGTGGCCACCATGATCCCGCTGGTGCAGGAAATGGGGTCAACTTTCAGCAACCTGAACCCGATTTGGTGGTCGCTCGCTTTGGGCGCCTGTCTGGGCGGCAACGGCACTTTGGTCGGCGCGAGCGCCAATCTGGTGGTGGCCGGCATGGCGGAAAAATCCGGCTACAAAATTAGTTTTATGGATTTTATGAAAGCCGGACTGGTTATTATGTTCATCACGGTTGCCATTTCCAATGTGTATTTATTGCTGCGGTATTTATAAACAGGCCATTCAAAAAAGCGGGCGGGTAATTTAGCGTGAAAATGAAAATTAAAATAAGATAAATCATACCTTTCTTCGTGAATTATTTTTTAATGATTTTTTATCAAACAACGCGCTTAGCGTTGTTTTTGTTTTAGTAAAATATTTGTCTAAATAGTAAAATATTGTTAAAATAATCAGTGAATTAGTCAATCAGTTAATTGGGTCGTAAAACATCCTTGTTCCCTAACCAACTAATCCCTCATTCATGTCTTTATTTTTTTAATTTGCGGGATGATATAATGGTTTGCATATGTTTGATTATTTTCTCATCCTGTTTCTTTTTGCCGTTCTGTGCGTATATGCGGATTTGGCCGTGAAAAATATCAAAATCGTCGCCAGCCGCTTGGGCCTGAGCCTTTTTTCCTTGGGTGTCATCCTGGGCTTGGCCACCTCCTTGCCGGAATTCGCGCTCGGCTTGAGCGCATCTTTCCGGAACGCGAGCGACATCTCTGTGGGAAATCTTTTGGGCGGCGTGCTGGTGATTTTCGGCCTGATTCTCGGCTTAAGCCTGGTCATCAACCGCCGCGTGGCCACGGACGGACAGATCCGATCCATTGTCTTGATCGCCGGCGCCCTACTCCTGCCTTTGGTTCTTGGCCTGGATGGCCGGCTGGGAAACGCGGACGGCTTGCTGATTATGGCTGTTTATCTGCTTTTGCTTTTTTATCTTTTTTATTATAACAGCCGCGAGCACAATTATCACTTCGCGTCTCCCTTGGTGGACAGTGGCGGCGCGGGCAAAGCTATTTTATACGCGATCATCGGCGTTTTAACCGTCATTGTTTCGTCCAATTGGCTGATGGCCACCAGCATCAGGATATTGGACCGCTGGCAATTGAGCGGTTTTTTTGTGGGCATGGTTTTTTTCGCTATCGGCACCAACCTGCCGGAAATAATTATCAGCCTGAACTCTTTCCGGCGCAAAGCGGCCGAGCTGTCCTTGAGCCACCTGATCAGCTCGTCCATCGCCAATACCGGCATTTTGGGACTGGTAGTTTTTATCCGGCCGGCGCATTTTCTTGTTGACCAAGGTTATTGGATCCTTTTCACCAGCCTGTTTGTCATCCTCGCCCTGTTTACGGTTTTTTATCACACCGGGAAAAAATTGGGGCGCTGGGAAGGCGCGATTCTGGCCACCGTCTATCTGCTTTTTATAATTTTAAGCTGGGTGGGTATTCAGGTTTAAATTGAAAAAAATCATTATGCTGATCAAGAAAATCGCCCAATCTTATCTGATTCGTCTGGATCCGGGCGAAGAGATCGTTTCCGCGTTAAAATCCGTTTGCCAGGCGCGCCGGATCCGGGCCGGCCTGGTTTTCGGCCTGGGCGCGGTCAAAGAAGCCGAACTTGGTTGTTTCCTTGTTCGGACGAAAAAATACCAAGCGCGCCGCTTGCGAGGCGCTTGGGAAATCGCGTCATTATCCGGCAATATTTCGGTTTTGGACGGCGAGCCGTACCTGCATCTGCATGCCGTGCTTGGCGACCAACACCAAAAAGCGCTGGGCGGCCATCTGTCTTCGGCCGTGGTCAGCGCGACCGCGGAAATTTGGATTTGGCCGGTTCGCGCCGTTATCCGCCGTCATTTTTCCGCGGCCACCGGCTTAAACCTGCTTGATCTGGAATAGGTTTTTCGCCGCGTTTTCCGGAGTTTATCGGCCGCGCCGCTGGGCCAGGATTTTTTTTAATTTCGCCCGGAAACGGCCGGCAAAATTGTCCTCCGGCTGAACCGGCTTTAAAGCCGGAATTTTTTTTCTCAGGTCAGCCAGCTGGATTTTTTCCGTTGCGGCTAAAACCGGTAAAATTTTCGGTTTCGGAAAAAGCGGTTCAAGCGCCGCGGACGAAGGCGGCAGAGCCGTTTTACCGTAGACCGGCGGCAACAGGCCGGCTTCTTCCGTTTCCGGTGCGGCCGCGCCCGGCGGCCGCTGTATTTTTTCCGGATCAGGCGGCTCTTGTTCCGGCCAGACGGCTTGGTCCGGCTTTAAATCATCTGCAGACGAGGGAAAATCGTTGTTTAATAAATTTGACATAAAATTAAGAGTAGCCGCGCAAAATATTGCGCGGAAATCGCCATTGCGCAAAATATTGCGCGGAAATCGCCATTGCGCAAAATATTGCGCGGAAATATTTGTGATTATTATAGCACATATTCCTATGTCCAGTAAGCCGGTAAAAACCAGAAGTTATGCCGGGGGAGCGGTTTTGATCAGCCTTTTGGTTTTCTCGGCTGTTTATTTTTTCTTTATCGCGCGCCCGGCCTTGGTCCGAAAAGAGCTTTTTTCAGTTCAGACAGAAAAAAATTCCCCTCCGGACCCATTGCCGCTAACCGAAACATCTTCTGATCTCGCCACCAGCACCTGGGCGGCAAGCGGGGAGGAATGGCCGGAAGACCCAGCGAGCGCTATGCCGGATCAACGCGACCGCGAACCGTTATTGTCCTTGGATCAGCCGGTAATCCACCAAGTGCCTTTCACTTCCCAGGCGCCTTTCGGCGATTGGTCGGATCCGCGCCAGCAGGACGGCTGTGAAGAAGCGGCCAGTTTGATGGCGGTTAGCTGGGCCAGACAGGAAACTTTTACCGCGAAAGAAGCCTTGGCCATTATTTTGGCCGCGGCCGCCTATGAAGAAGAGCAATATGGCGGTTTTCATGATACTTCCGCTCAAGATACAAATATGCGGATATTAAAACAATATTTTCATTATAATTTGGCGCGCGTGGAAAAAATTTCTTCTCCGCTTGATATCATCAAACCTTTACTGGCCGGACAAATCGTGATTGCGCCTTTGGATGGCCGGAAGCTTGGGAACAAGTACTATACGCCGCCCGGTCCGGACCGGCATATGCTCGTGGTCAAGGGCTATGACGGCGCCCAGGGCGAATTCATCACTAATGATAACGGCACCAAAAGGGGAGAAAATTACCGGTATGAACAGAATCTTTTTTATGAGGCTGTGCGTGATTACCAAACCGGCAACCATGAAAGCGCGTCCGTGGCCGCGGAAAAAAATATCATTATTATCAGCCGCGAATAAATAATTTTAATTTTGACTTTTTTTTTGATTTTTGGTAAATTACTTTAAGCCTTAAATTATTCAATATATTTAACAACCGGCTTTCAGACGTTCGGCGATAGCCCGTTTTCTGGCTGATGCCAACCAGGAAAATGCTTATCAAGGCGTTTAAAGCTTGATCCATTATGAAAAAATTTTTAATCATGTTCCTGTTTGTCTCATTGGCCGCGAGCGGCTGCAGTCTCGGCGGCGGCGGCGCCAAAGTAGTGAGCGCCGAAGAAGCGAAGAAGGTGGCGGAGGATTTCATCAACGAGAATCTGATGCAGTCCGGCACCAAGGCGACCATCAAAGAGATCGTTGAAGAAAATAATCTTTTTAAACTTACCGTCAGTTTGCCTAATGACCAGGAAATAGTTTCTTATTTATCCCAAGACGGGGAAAAATTCTTTCCTCAGGTCTATGATATCCAAGCAGTGGCTAAACAGGCGGAAGAGAAAGCCGCGGCCGCGGCCGCGGCCCAGGAGCAGGCCTTGAGCGAGATGCCGCAGACTGACCGGCCGGTCGTGGAGTTGTTTGTCATGAGTTTCTGCCCGTATGGAGTACAGGCCGAAGAAGCGATGGCACCGGTGGTAAAAATTCTGGGCGCGAAAGCGGACATCAAATTGCGCTATATCGCCAGCCTGGAAGGCAATGACATAAAAAAAGTCAGCTCTCTGCACGGCCCGATTGAAGGCCTGGAAGACATGCGGCAATTGTGCGCGGCCAAGAACTATAGCCAGGAAAAATTGTGGGATTATGTCATGAAGATCAAAGCGGATTGTTATCCGGTTTACAGCCAGGGCGAAGCGGCTTATGACAAGTGCTGGCGCCAGGTTGCGGCGGATACCGGCTTGGACGCCAAAAAGCTTGACCTCTGCGTGTCCAAGGAAGGCGCGGTCTTGATCAAAGCGGAAGATCAGCATAGCCAGGAAAATTCCGTCAGCGGCTCGCCCACCCTGATCATCAACGGCCAGAAGGTCAATCCGGCCCGGACGCCGGAGGGCTACAAGCAGGCGATTTGCGGCGCGTTCAATACCGCCCCGGAAGAATGCGGCGAAGTGCTGGCCGCCACCGCGGCCGCGGCGGACGGCAGCTGCGATTAATTTTTTGCCATCATTTTATTTAGCAGGGTGCCGGCTTATTCGGCGCCCTGCTTTTTTCGCTCTATGGCTTTGATTATTGATTTGGAAACCGTTGGCCAGGATTTTAATGGACTGGACGCGGCGACGCAAGACAACTTGACGCGTTGGGCCAGGCGGGAAGCGGCCGGCGACCAAGCCAAATTGAATGTTCTGTTGGCCGATGTCCGCGAAAGTCTGGGCTTTTCCCCTCTGACCGGCGAGATCGCGGCCTTGGGTGTTTATGACGACGAGAAAAAACAGGGCGTGGTCTATTACCAGTCGCCGGCCGCGCCGGGGCGGGAATTCAGCCTCGGGAGCATTGTCTGCAAGCCCCGGACCGAGGCGGCGATGCTCGCGGATTTCTGGCGCGGCGCCACCCGGTATCAATCTTTCGTCACTTTCAATGGCCGGACATTTGATCTGCCTTGGCTAATGGTCCGTTCGGCGGTTCATCGCCAGCGGCCGCCGTTCAATCTCCTCGGCCGTCGCTATTATCGGCCTGAAGACCGAGGCCGCCAGCAGATTGATCTGCTGGACCAGTTCACTTTTTACGGCGCGGTCCGGCGGCGCGGCAGTCTGCATCTCTATTGCCGGGTCTTCGGCATAGCCTCGCCGAAAGATCAAGGCATCACCGGCGATGATGTCGCCCGGCTTTTCCGCGAACAGCAATACGAACAGATCGCCGCTTACAACAGCCGCGACCTGCTGGCTACGGCCGCGCTTTTTAAAATTTGGCAAGCCTATTGGCCGGAAGAAAACAAGCGGCAAGCAGTCGGGAGAAGAGAAGGCTGGCGATGAACAAAAAAAAGGAAACGGACGGTGTGCAGAACGGTGGAGAAGGCGAAGGCCTCGCAGGGGAGAATGGTGAAATAGAAGAAGGCGGACAAAATGGCGCCCCTATTGGCTTGGATTCACTCTCGGATGAACTTAAGAAAAAAATAAAAGATTATATTGAAACGCTATCTGATGAAAAAAAACAAGAACTTGGGGAAAAAGCCGATAAGTCAATTAAGGATTTTGAAAAAGAATTAAATAAAGATTTTGGGGGAAAATTAACCGAAAAGCCGGAAGACCGAGGGGAAGGTTATTCAAAAAAGGAAGATGGAGAATCAGATGAGGAAAATAAAGATAAAGACAGAAACAGAAAGACAGCCGACGATGCTAAGGAATCTGATTTTTCAAAAAAAGACCAAGAACAATTCAAAAAAGATTTGGAAAGCATATTTAGCGAAACAAAAGACGATCCTTATCATAAAGCGCTGAAAGAAATTGCTCCGATGATAGATAATTTAAGCGGAGACTTAAGGGATGTTTTTATAAAAAGAAAACAACAAGCCTTTGAAGCTGAATATAATGATGAAATGCGCGAGAAATTAAACCAAATTCTGCCGGAAGTAGATGATGATAATCCGGGCGGCAATAATAATTGCGGCGACAATAATGACGGCGAGTGTCTTTTAGCGGCATCCGAACACATAGAGAAGCAAATGGCTGGAAATAAATTCTTAATAGTTTTATCAGACGGTAAACCATGGATGGATTCGAGCAAAAAACCACCCGAGCAGTTAGACAGGGAGCTTAAAGAAGCTGTCAGGCAAATAAAAATAAACACAGAGCAAAAATTGATTGGCATCGGCTTATTATCTAGTGCTGTAAAAAAATATTATGAACACAATATGCCAAATGTTTCTACTCAGGATATTTCGGAAGTTTTAGGCCAAACAATAAGGGATATTATTGAAAATTATTAGTTATTATGATAAATTTAAAACATGAATAAAGATATAGAAAAACAAGCAAGAGAATTTTTTGCCGCAGAAAATTTTGACAAAAATAGCGAATATTATTGTAAAACCAGAGACATTTTTCAGGCCAGACTGGACAAAATGATAATTTATTTACTTAAAGAGCAATTGAAAGAAGAGGATGCATATATACTTTCCGCAATCGCCGGTGAAATAGGCAATAATTCATTTGACCACAATTTAGGATCTTGGGTGGGTGAAATAGGCATTTTTTTCGCGTATGGAAAGGTAAATAATGTTTTAACTATAGTGTTGGCTGATGCAGGACAAGGAGTATATAAAACTCTTAAAAAAGTTAAGCCGGAATTAAAAAACGATATTGAAGCTCTCCGAACGGCTTTTAACGAAAAAATTTCAGGACGCGCGCCTGAATCCAGAGGAAATGGATTAAAATTTGTTAAGGCAAATATAAAAGACAGGGGCATGCATCTTGATTTTTATTCCGGCAGCGCTAAAGCAGAATTAAATTATGCAGAAAAAATAGAAGCAGTTAATGGCAGTTATCAAGGATGCTTGGCTATAATCAGCTTAAAGAAAATATGAAAATTGAATTAAGAAAATTTGGAGATATATTGGTTTCCAGGCCGGCCGGCCGGGAGGCTTATTTGGCTATGAGCGCTTACCTCCTGAAAGGAGTTGATGAAAACGAATTGATTGAATTGGATTTTCAGGGGGTAAAAGTAATGGCTCCTTCATGGGCGGACGAGGTTCTTACAAAGATCGCGTTAAAATATAAGAATTTAAAACTGTTAAATACGGAAAATTCCAGCGTGCGCGCAACCCTGAAAACGTTAGAGGAATTTTCTGATTTTAAAAATTTAAATTATGCGGGAAGAAATAAAAAAGCTAACTGAAATTTCAGCCAGCACCGGAGAGATCGGTTTAATTATTATTGAAAAAGAAGCGGAAAGACAAAAAATGTTAAAAATATGGAACTGGTAG
>PCSD01000011.1 GCA_002771615.1 Candidatus Falkowbacteria bacterium CG23_combo_of_CG06-09_8_20_14_all_49_15 | reverse complement strand
GATTATTTGCCAAATTTTAACCCCCATAGGCTCATCTTGCGTGAGAAACAAAGAGTTAGTTCAGGCTCATCTTGCGTGAGACAAGACTTCGGTTTGACAAGCGCCCGCCCGTCCCATATAATATAGGCAAAAGGATTATTTATTGAGATTATTCATATATATTAATTATATGGCCCAAACAAAAGGAAAAATTTTAATTATTGAAGATGAGACTTCTCTTTCTGAAGTATTGGCCGCCAAGCTTAAAAAAGAAGGATACGATATTGCCACCGCGAGCGACGGGGAAAGCGGTTATCAAAAGATCAATAGTTGGGAGCCGAAATTAATCTTGTTGGATATTGTCATGCCGAAAATGGACGGTTATGAAGTTTTGGAAAAACTTAACCAAGATGGCAATAAAACGCCAGTCATCATCATTTCCAATTCCGGCCAGCCCGTAGAAATTGAAAAGACCCGCAAACTCGGGGCCGTGGATCATTTGATCAAGACGGAATTTGATCCCGAGGAAGTGGTAAAAAAAGTCCATGCCTGTCTGGGCGACGATTCCGGTCCGGCGGCGGGCGGCGGCAGGGACAGAGACATGGAACCGATTGCGGCCGGCGGGGAAGAGGGTCCAGACCTGGGAATCAATGTCCTGCTGGTTGAAGATGATAATTTTTTGCGCAGTATCTGTTCCAAGAAGCTCATCAAGGAAGGTTTCACCGTCTATGAAGCGCTGGACGGAGAGATGGCTTTGAACAAAGCTCTCAAAATCAAGCCGGATATCATCCTTTTGGATATCATTTTGCCGGCTTTGGACGGTTTTGAGGTCTTGAGCCGCATCCGTTCTAATTCGGACAAAATTGTCGCGCAAGTCCCCATTATTATGCTTTCCAATCTCGGCCAGGACGAAGACATTAAAAAAGCTTTAGCCGGCGGCGCTAACGATTATTTAGTCAAAGCGCATTTCACCATTGAAGAGATTGTGGCCAAGGTCAAAAAGCTGTTAAACCGTTAATTTGGTTTTTTGCCCAAAAATTTAAGCCGGCGCGCCTGAACCAGGTGAACGACCGCTTATTTTTTTTAATTAAGTCTGACGGCCAGCCAGCCGAAATATTATGATTGCTTATCTGCAGGGAAAAATTATCACCAAAGAAGACAACGCCTTGGTAGTCTTCGCGGGCGGGATCGGTTACCGGGTCTTTGTTTCTGTCCGCGTTTTGGAAGAAGCGCGGGCCGGTCAGGAAATTTCTTTATACACCCATCATCATCAGCGCGAGAATGAAGAAAGTCTTTATGGTTTTGCCACGGAAAATGAGTGGCGTTTTTTCGGCCTGTTATTAACCGTTTCCGGGATCGGGCCGAAATCCGCCTTGGCCGTCCTGGCGTCCGCGCCGGTGGAAGAATTAGCCGCTTTGATTGCCCAGGGCGATCCGGTTTTGCTTGGCCAGGCCAGCGGTTTGGGCGCGAAAACAAGCGCTAAATTAGTGGCTGAGCTTAAAGACAAGGCAGCCAAGTTCGCCGGTCGGCGCGGGGTGTCGGGCGATTCGGTCGCGGGCGATGAAATTGAAGCCTTGATGAATCTTGGCTACTCTTTTAATCAGGCGCGCGAAGCCTTGAAATCCGTGGACCGGGCTATCACCGATAGCGGCGAACGGATCCGCCAGGCCCTGCGGAAAGTCGGCTGACAGAAAAAATTATGTCTTGCCAGGAAATTAATGATCAGCGTAAATGGGACGAATTCTTGTCGGCCGCGCCCTGCGCGCCTTTTTGGCAATCCTGGGCTTGGGGAGACATCAAAAGCGTCGGCCGCCCGCTTCGTTTGGTTTGGACGGAGGCGGACGGCCGTTGGTCAGCCGCGGCTTCTTTCAGCCGGCAAAGTCTGCCCGGCCGCGCCTCATATTTTTATTGTCCGCGCGGACCATATGTTCCGGATCCGGCCAAGCGGTTGGATTTGGCCATCGCCATTTTGCGCGCCGCCCTTGCGCGCGCCGATCAGGAAAAAGCGATTTTTCTCCGTTTTGAGCCGCTTTTCCCTATGGACAAGGTTTTTGCCCGTCTTGAACGGCCGGTCCAAGCAGTGGCGCCGGTCCAGCCGAAAAGCACTTTGGTCACGGATATTGCCCGTTCGGATGCGGACATTTTGGCCAGCGCGCATTCGAAAACCAGATATAATATCCGTTTATCGGAAAAAAAATATTTGTTATTCCGGAGCGGTCCGGAAGCATCCCCGGCTGATTTTCGGCGGCTGATCGCCGCGACCGGCAAACGGGACGGCTTCCATATCCACCCTTTGCCGTATTATGAAAAATTAATTCGGGCCGGCCAGAATGGATTTCTCCGCCTTTTTATGGTTTATGACGCGGATCAGCCGGCGGCTGGAGCGATAAACAGTTTTTTTGGCGACACCATTACTTATCTGCATGGCGCTTCAAATTACGCGTGCCGTCGTTCCATGGCACCGTATTTCCTGCATTGGCAGATCATTCGCGCCGGTCGGACCGCGGGTTTTAAAAATTACGATTGGCACGGACTGGACGCGTCCAAATGGCCCGGTGTTACCCGCTTTAAAATCGGCTTCGGCGGCCGGACAGTTGATTATCCGGGCGCTTTTGACATCATTCTCCGCCCGCGCGCTTACCGCTTGTATCAAAGCGCCCGCGTTTGGGCGCGTCGTTTCCGCGCTTGGATTTGATTGAGCAATTATGGACAAGATTTTATATTTTTTGAAAAAGATTTTACCGGCGAAATTGTTTCGCCGGCTTCAGCCGGCTTACCATTTTTGCCTGGCCGCTTTGTCGGCTCGTTTTTGCGGCCAGCCCGGCGAAAAGCTGATCGTCATCGGCGTGACCGGCACCACCGGCAAAACCACCGCTGTTTACCTGCTGGCCAAAGCCTTGAATGCGGCCGGTTATCGGGTGGGTTTCACTTCTACCGCGGTTTTGAACGACGGCGTGAAGGAATGGCTGAATGATAAGAAAATGACCATGATCGGCCGTTTCTATACTCAGGCGATGCTTCGCCGGATGGTGAAAAACGGCTGCCGGTTCGCGATTATTGAAACCACTTCGGAGGGGATTGCCCAATATCGTCATCGTTTCATTAATTATGATTTGGTCGTGGTTACCGGCCTTTATCCTGAGCATATTGAAGCGCATGGCAGTTTTGAGCAATATCGGTCGGCTAAGGGCCGTTTAATCGCTCATTTGTCCGCGGGACGGACCAAATACCGCGACGAATGTTTCCGCGTCCAGCTGGGCGCCGGAAATTTAAAAAAACTTGATTTACAACGGGTGAAAAAAACCTTGATCGTTAATTTAGACGATGCGCAAGCGCAATATTTCCTTAATTTTCCGGTGGAGCAGAAATTCGCGATTAGCCGCGATCGGGGGCCGGAAAAAAACCCGCTGTCCGAAGATAAAATAACTGTTTATCATTACGGGTCAGTCCGGGCTTCGCGGCGCGGTTTAAGCTTTGACCATGATGGCCATCCGGTATCTTTGCGTCTGTTGGGCGATTTTAACGCCGCGAACGCCATGCTCGCCTTGTCTTTGTGCCGATCCTTGGGCTTGCCTTTGGCTAAAGCCATCAACGGTTTGGCCAGAATTGAAGGCATTCCCGGCCGTTTAGAAATGATTGCGGCCGGTCAGGATTTCACGGTGATTGTGGATTATGCTTTTGAGCCGAACGCGGTGCGTAAATTATATGAAACCGTCAAGGCTTTCGCGCCGGCGCGGATTATCCATGTCTTGGGCGCGGCCGGCGGCGGACGAGATCAGGCGCGCCGTCCGCAGGTGGGCCGTTTGGCCGGCGAAAACGCCGATTTGGTTATTGTTACTAACGAAGATCCATATGATGATGACCCGCTCATCATCATGAAGCAAGTCTTCACCGGCGCCGAACAGGCGGGAAAAAAGAAAGATCGGGACTTATTTTTATTCCCGGACCGGCGCCAAGCGATCAAAAAAGCCTTATTCGAAGCGCGCGCCGGCGATTTAGTCCTGGTGACCGGCAAGGGTAGCGAGCAGGCGATTTGCGGCGCGGGTGGGGAAAAAATTCCTTGGGATGACCGCGCGGTGGTTCGCGGCCTCCTCACTGAATTATTGGATAAAAAATCATCGGCCACGCCGGCGGGGGCCGGTGGCCGGCCAGATGAATAGATTTTCCCTAATATTATAGAAAATTAAATATTAAAAATTTTACTTGACTTTGTCTCTGATTTTTGTTATTATTTTTGAGATTGAAATAATATTATAATAAACTTTTTATTCACTTAAACAATATCAAATTGGCAATTCGGTAATTAATAATAAGCTGGATAGATAAAATTTTTCAGTCAAAAAAATTTTAGATAAATTAAGAAAATAAATAAGTTGGTTTCCAGAATCTAACGCAACACTTTCAATGTTTAATATTAGTGGATTAATTTAAAAAGCGCTTAGCAGTAATTAGTTTTTTTG
>PCSD01000093.1 GCA_002771615.1 Candidatus Falkowbacteria bacterium CG23_combo_of_CG06-09_8_20_14_all_49_15 | reverse complement strand
CATCTGCTGGGCCACCATCAAGCCGCCGGCCAAAAGCCCGATGGTGATGATGAACTTCTGCAGATCCTGTGAACAAAAAAATGCGGATAAATTTCCTGGACAATAAGTACTGCCAGTGAATGTGGAACCTAAGGCGCGGCTGGAAGCGTCCGCGGTGGTCAGGGCAAGGTAGATGAAAAAAGCCAAAAGCGGGCCGATCATTACTTGCTTGATAAAATCTTCCCAGATCCGGCTGGTATGCTTGCCCACGGCCGGAAAAGCAAAGCCCAAAAAAACCAAAGGGGAAAGGATCGTATAGATCCAAAGCATGACGATCCGGACGATCAGGACAAGCAGGAGCACGATCACGATGATCAGGGTCGCGAGCGACGCGAAAACTCCGGCCAAAATCGCGGTTACGGTCACTAATGGCCCGATTCCGTTAACCTTGCCTTCTGTCTTTTCAAAAATCTGCATGCTTGAAATGTTTTGCACATTGAACATGTCAATGAACCAGCCTTGGCTATTGCTGAAAGCGCTGACAAAAGTGAGCATGATCACCTGGGCGAAATCAATGATGACACCGAAAATCATCCGGGAAAAATTGATCAGGATGGCCATGATCAGGAGCTTGGGCAGCATCTTTTTCAGGCTGTAATTTTCCAATTTCAAGATCGTGCCAATCGCGATGGCCAGTAAAATCAAGACAAAAAACATATTGCAGATGTCGCGCACGATTTTCCAGCCTTCCTTGACGGTGTTCACGTCAATGATATTGCTAAACTGGGCAACGCCGACCAGCAGATTGATCATCAAACCAATCAAGTAACCGATGACCATATTGACTATGCCGGCCAGCCAACCCAGAATAAGCGCCACCACGTATCCAACTCCACCCAAGGCATAATTGCCCACCCAACTTGCTGGTGATTGATCTTCTGCTAAACAAAAATGATTCGGCACAAAAATAATGGCCAAAGCAAAGAACAAAAAACCCACTAATCCAAAAACGGATTGACGATAAATTTTTTTTCGCCGCGCATCAATCATATTGATTATAACAAATCAGTAATGGCCTTGAAACTACTGCCAAAAATACTCAGCACCGCGCCCAAGATCTTCAACGTCACTTGGACTAATTTTGACTCAGCAATCACGACAATGATCACGAACAAGGCCAAAGCGCCAAAAATGACCAGGATAGCGTAAAAATTGGTGAACAGGATCAGAATGATATTCAAGATGCCCTGGAAAATCTTCTGGCCGGTCAGCAACTTTTTCAAAGCCCGATAGCCGTTGTACAAAGGGATGGAATCCAGGAGGTATTCTTTCGCTCTGGCTTTCAGGTCCAAAACTCCGGCCGCGCCGCTCGCTTCGGTTTTTTCCGCTTTTTCCGCCGCGTCCGCCTGCGCTTTTTTGGCGGACATGACCTGCGCGCGCAAATCCGCGGCCGGATTGCCGCTTTCGTCCGGCTCATCCGCCGCCGTCCCCGGCGGCTCCTGACGGGCTTGGTTCTTGCTGGCATTGAACTCGGCCGCGAGCAAACCCGGGTCAACACTGGCGGCTGGACGGTAATTGGCCGGCATAAAGATTATTTATTTATGGTTATAGTCGGATCGGATGCCCACGAATCGCAATCATAAATGGTCGTACCGCCATTGCACCAACCCCAATTATCCTTGATTTTGATTTTAGGTTTTATAGTGCATAAACTAACACCGGGAGCCGTACAGGCTTGCGAAAAATCATAATAATGGAATAAAGAATGAGGATCATTGGTATTCGGCCGGGCATTCATTTCCACGCCGGAAACAGAAGTTGTTGCTCCGTCTCCCCAATCCACCGCGTACATAACCAAAGGCAGTTGCTGGCTGTCCAACTGGGAATTAAAAGTCAGGTTAACAAAATTTCCCTTACTGATTGTTTTTGGATTTACCTGGATATTGCTGATGACCGGCGGTACGGCGCAGTAATCGCAAGATGAAGGTAGGTCTCCAGTTGTATTTGGTGTGCAATTTAAACAATCACCTTTGTTGCACTGCTGTCCTTCTGGCGCGTTCGGATCATAAGGCGGACGGGCTATTTGATTATTGATTGTATAAGCACATTTTTTATCCGGTGGAGACCAATTTCCAACGTTCTGTAAACGATATTGAAAATTAAAATTAGTATATGTTATTTGTGATCGCTTGCAATCAAGCTGCATACAAACAGGTCCATAATAATCCTCTGATATTCCAGTTATTGGATCTGTTTGTGTTTTTTTCGTTAAGTTTGCTTTACATCCAATCAATTTGCCTGTAACTTCTTCTTTTATTTCTGAAATGCTACCATCTTGAGATTTCATGGGATCACACATTATACATGTACCTTGACCTAAATAGCCGGCCGGGCAATAAATTGTTTCAAATTCGCTTAAAGTAGTATTAGCTGAAAAAGTAATTTTTTTTTCATCAACATTTGAAACTTCATTTTTTTCTCCCTGCCAAGACCAAATGCCATAACTCTTGGCAAAAATTCTTTTTAGCCAATCAATACTAAAAATTTGGCCCATTCTTGGTTGATAAGGCGCAGATAATGATTTTTCTGGTGACTCATAAAATAAGGGCTGAACCCCATCTTTCGCGGGCCGACTGTCCCAATCATAAGGATTGCTAAAAAAACCACTGTTAGGTTGGACAATGGATCCAAAAGGAATATAATCGGAAGAATAATAACAATCCATTGGTAATACATTACTAAAAGGTTCATTACAAGTTGAATGATAATCACTACCATTATATACACGTCCAGACCAATATTTATTTTGACCAACAGCGTTTACTGTTTGAACAATTTTTTTACAATAAGGAATTTTGTATTTACCATCATTTGAAGGCGTATTTAATAATTCCTGGGGTAAAGGAAAATCAACATCAATAATCAAACCATCCAAATCCGGACAATAAGCCTTTAATCCATAGTCGCCTTCATTGAATGACTCATTACTATCCGGCGTACCGACCAGCTCAATCAAACTACCATTATATTTATACCAGTCAATATTATTGTATCTTCCAACAAAATCTGAAGATACTGGCGTGGCATTCCATCTATGATTTTGTCCTGGGTTTGAATGTCTTGGACAATCATGCCCACAACCTGCTTGATTGCCTGTATTTTGGGCAAAATAACCAGGCGGCGCAACATCCTTTTCCTGACAAGAACCATTTTGATCACAAACTTTAACCAAAAAACTGTCTTTTTCTCCTGTCGGACGACAATTGCAACTTCCACTCGCCCAAATACTTTTACGGGGTTCAATCAGCTCACATTCTGCAAAGTCTAAACAATAATAAACCGGCATCTTGCCAAGGTAGCCGCCGCCTTCCTCAATGCCGTCGCCCTTGACCTTGCCGGTCGGATACCACAACAAGCAATTGTCCTCGGAACCGGGCTTGCGGTCATATTCCAAACAATAGCCCAGCAGGCCTTTTTGGTACTTGCCGGAATCCTCGTAATACGAACAGGAAAGCGCGTCTTGGGCCGGATAAAGACGGCAAGTGGGCAAAATTTTATTTTCCATTTCCATTTGACCAGGTATATTACTGGCACGGGCAAATCTCTTGTTCAAGGCCGGACGGAGCTGAATATTATCTACAAAAACATTGCCCGTGCAAGCATCCGCGCTGGCAATATATACATTTTCATCAATGAGGCTCAAACTACCATAAACCGAGCTGCCTTTGGCTTTTTTCTTTATTGTGTAACAGCGATCATAACCGCCCAAAACCGCCTCACCTCTTTGCATGCAACTATAAGACGGAGCCACTTCGCGATTTCCTGTCTTTTCGCATTTATCGTCATCTTCGGAATTGCTTTTTTTCCATTTAGCAATATTATATGAATTAGTTGGCAAGCCGGCAGCTACAATGTATTTTGGTTTGGCTCCTGGATCCGATGCCAATGTTTTTATTTTACTAAATGAACCTTGTGTGCCCAACCAGCTATGACCATACCAGCGTGCGATATTGGGAGCCCAGCCACCATTGGCGCGGTCAAAAGAGCCGGCGGCAAATAAAATATCTTCTTCATATTCATCATCGTCTAAATTAACAACCATTAAAGCTTCCACTCCGGGCGAGTTTTGACTATTAGCAAAAGTGAAACCCTTGCCCATTGGTTGCCATTGATTGCCGTCAAGCTGAGCAATGCCGTTTAAAACAGTTTCGCCAAACTTAGTAAAATAACCGCCAACTATTAATTTATTATCATATATCTCCAAAGCAAGAGCCGTTCCATCAAATTTTCCGCTATTAATAACTGGCTCCCACTGACCACTTTCCAGCTTGGCCACTACCTGGCTTGAAGAAGCGGCAATATATAAAGTGTTATTATGAAAAATAATATCGTAAACAGAGCCATCTAAATTTGTGCCGATTTTAGTCCAATTCGCACCATCATACTTCATAACAAAACCTTCGCTGTCTGAACCACCGACTGCATAAAGATTATTATTAATATTTTTTAATTTATAAACAGGTAAGTTTGGAAAATCGCTTGAAGAAATAATTAAAGGATCCCACTTATTTGTATTAAAAACCGCGATTTGCCTACCCAACGTGCCCACTTTTTTCCCGCCCGCGGCGTATAATTTATTGTTATACGCGGCAAAAGAACTGATAAACATATCAGTACCAAAGCCAGAAACCTCCGCCCAATTATCATTAGTATCCAGATAATAAGAATTTTTACCTGACCCGAACCAACCGCCCGCGAACCATTGATTAATAAAATAATAAACACTGTTTATGCCATCGCTCTTGTTGATTTGGCGCCGACTGTCCGCGCTTCCCATCGGCTCCCACTCAGAACCGATACAGCAAGAAACGCCAAAAGGATAAATTTGCGCGTTAAAATTGATTTTTAAGCGGGTAGTGTCTGGGCCAAGCTGAAAAGTTGAATTGATCAAAGTCCAATCATTGCCGGCCGGCAAGCTCACACCGCAACCATTGATCCAGGGCTTGGTCCGCTGATCGCACAAGCTGATGTCAGCCCCGCCGCCCTGCTGTTTAACCGTCGTTCCAGCATAGTCATAAGTACTTGGGGAAATACCGATATTTAAGCTTGCGTCAAGCGGTTTTTGTATTTGCTTGGTATTTATATAAGCGGATAAAACATAAGTTGAGTTTGGTTCAACATCAATAAAATCGCTTTGCATAGTCACGCCGGATGGGGCCAAACGGAGAATTGCCTTGCCGTCTATTGGATATTTTACGTCATATATTTGGGCGGCGATCGGATTATTAATCACGGAAAATTTGTTGCTTTCCCAAACCACGGACTGACGGGTTTGATCAACCGCGTTCCAACCGATCGGATAGCCTTGGCTGTCATAATATTCAAAACTGCCGTTCGGCACTTCGGCAAATTCACCGGCCTCTTTCATAGCCGCTACCGGATACAATTGCTTGTAAGTCATTTCGCCGGCTTGCAGATAACCGCTACTGTTGCCGTATTGCTTGATTGTGCTGGAATTAATTATTTGGTTGGCCTTGGGGGCGGCCGCAAAACTGTTGCAATCGCCCTTGTCATCCAGGCTGTCGCAAAGGCCGATGCCGTAACAAACCTGATTGCCCTGCTTGTCCTGGATGTATGAATTGCAAGCCAGCCATTCATTACAGACCCGGTCCGGCCGGACTTTGATGAGCGCGTTGGCATTTTTTTTGTTTCCTGATTTGGGCGTCACGCCAACGTTATCATCAATGGTTGCATCCGCGTCAAAAACTAATTCTTTATAACCTTTGCCATCCGCCGCCCGCTCATTGAATAATAAACAGCCGTCTTCAAAATTCACCAAGCCATTGCAGGTGGAGCGGTCAACATTTTTCGCAAGATTATAAGTAATCATAGCCTGCCTGATTTCACTTTCTTCAAGAAGATCATTTAACAACTTGCCTGTGCCGTTGTTAAGAAATATCAATTGGGTGTGATTTGACGGGGAAACAGAAGTTGGTTTCTCTAATATATTTTTTTGATTAAGAACATATAAATCAGGGTCAATACTTATAAGAACATTATTGATTGTGTGCACGATAGGAAAATTCTTGATTACGTACAAGATTTTGGGTTTTAAGAACGCACTTTTGTTTGTTGAATTAAACAAATTCACGCTCGGCCGGGAAAGCGGATCAATATATTCCGTGCAGGTATCTTGGCCGGCCGGACACAAACCAACCCAATATACGCCAGCTTGTTGATCAGGCTGTTTAACACCGCCGCCGATGCCGATCGTTTTTATTTCACTGACCGGGCACTCATATTCTCCTTCATCATATTCGCACTTCACACCCGTAACACAATCGCTGTCCGATAAGCAATATTTGCCCGCACCTATCCCGCCGCATTTTTTCACCGGAATTTTCAGCCAAGCAGTGGAAGAAGAGGTGTTTGTTTTTAATTTCCATTCACACAACTGATCGCCCGGATCCTTTAAATAGGCCAAACCGTCATTCGTGTTGTATTGCCGGCAGCCATCATCAGTCATATTGCAAAGCGCTTGGTCGTATAAATCCGGATTATTGAGCACATACGCGGGCGTGTAAACCACCTCGCCATCGTAATAATGCGGCCGGCCAAGCAAGGAACAGCCTTTATCCGCGCGGTTGCACTGCTGGCGCGGATCATAGGCCACATAGACCGGCGTATCAGTGGCCACGGAGACCGCCGGATTGTAATTAGGCCAAGTCTTGCCGCCATACGGGGTAAAATTATAGGTATCAATCATCGCCTCGCAACCCACCGTGCTTTCCGGGCAGAGCTGGCTGAACTTGTAAAGATAGTAGGAAGCGCCGTCCGCGTCCGTGTAACCGGCACAGCCGAGCATGGTCGACAAGCAATCTTTCGGAATTTGCCAAGAATCGCGGATCAGGAAATAACGATCCGTGATTTCGGTTAATCTGATATCATCAATGTAAAATTTTCCTGAATTATCGGCAACAATGCGTAAAACCGTGTCCTGGTCCGGCGCCATCTTTAATTCTGGCAAATCCAAAGTATAAACCTGCCAAGCAGGGGTAATGTTGGCAGTTCCAAATGATTCTTCCTGATTAGTGTAATTTTTAATACCAGCAGACAAAGTCAAATTGCCAGTGGCGGTTTTGGCAAGGAAACTCAGGACATAACTTTTGCCTTGACGAACATCCAAGCCAAGCTTCTTTTCCATTGCCGTTTTCGGCGAACCATTTGATAAAGACAAGGATTGTCCGTTCACGAACAAGGATTCTGAAGACAGTTCCAAACTTGTGTTGTTTGCCCCTTGCCAATCGTCCTTGATGCCGGTAAAGGTGTCAGTGAACAGAATCCGGCTATTATTGCCTTCACTGCCGGAATACTCGCGGCAACCGGCCTGCGACGCCTGGCAAGTCCGGCTCTCGGATGGGATCGCTTCATAAATACAAGCTTGGTGCTGGACGCTCCACTTGCCGCCGGATTTGCAGAAAATGCTGTATTTCTCGGTGCCCTGCAATTCATAAAAACAGCTTTGCTGGCCGTCCGCGGCTGAATTTTTGCAGCTAATTGAATCACAACCTGATTGACATTGGGTGGGATCATATACACCAGCGCATTCGCTTTGGCACTGGGAGGAAGTGATGATATTATTCAGTGAACGGCGGAAAGGCACACAATCATCGGAGCAAGTGATGGTTTGCGAAAAAAGCCGATAGAAAACTTCCCCGGCTTTATTGTAAAACTCACGGCAGTCCGGGTTATAAGCCGGATCCGCGGCTGGCAATTTGTAAATGCCCGGCGTGCAGGAATCAGGATTATAACCATCAAGCATTTGCGGCTGAATAGTTCCACTGGTATTTTCCGATAAGCGAAAATTTTTCAATTGGTAACCGGTTTCGTTGGAGCCTTCCCAAGTATAATAATCTCCGCAATTTACATTGGCGTTGCCGGGCTTATTGCAACGGCGCAAGAAAGAATAATTGGCCACGCTTTCACCGCCGCGCGCGGCCGCGTCCAGATTCGTGAATTGGTCGCAACCGACCTCGCCGGCGCCGCACTTGGCCGCCAGCGCGGGGATCAGATTGTCCACGCGCTCCGAATCAAACTGGGTCGGCCGGGCCAAATAACTGTCATAACCGTCGCATTCGGCCGGACAATAGTCGTCCAAGGCGATTTTGGCCGGCACGGTGATCAAATTTTTATTCTGCGTTAGCATCTGGCAACCCACTTGTTCGCTCGCGCAAGTCTGCGCGTTGCTTAAATAAACCAAGCCGTTTTCCCGATACTCGGAATAATCAGTCGCGTTTGCGTTCTTTTCCACCTTGATCCCGTCAAACCAAGCGCTAATATCACGGCCAGCCGCATCTACTTGTAAACGCGGCTCAATTACTAAGGTAAATTCCAAACTGTTAGGATCGCTGTCGTCTTGGGGGGAAAAACTAAAAGAAACTTTTTTCCACTGCCCATCGCCAGAAAAATTTACCAATGTTTCTTCAATCCAACCGCTTGGTTGGTTCTTATAATTAACCGGCTGATTATTTTCATCCCGCAAATAAGCAACCAACCAAGCGCCTTGATGTGGAGAAACTTGCCCATCATATTTCACGTAATAAGAAACCGTGATAATCTCATTTTTCATTAGGCCATAAACAGTCTGCGCGGCATGAGATGGATCGTTTAGATTATTATTATGGGCGGTGATTTTTAAGGATTGCGCGCCCAGAAAACTTTGTGTTGCGTCCAACTCAAGTTTGCCGTCCACGCCTCCGTTTTTGGGAATAAAAGTCCAATCCTCCGCGGAAACATTTTTTTCAAAACTGCCGTTGCGGACCAGATTAACTCCCAGGCCGCTCTTGGTACGGATATATTCATGGCAACCAAGCGCGTCGGCCGCGCATTCGCCCGCGGTCTTATCCAAAAAAATCTTGCCAGCGGGATCAGCGGCTGTGCAGGAAAATTTACCCTGAGTATCAGGCTGGCAATAGCCGGTGCAACCGACATTATCCGCGCTGCAATCCGCGTAATCAAGCGTATTTTGCAGATAAAAATCCCGCCGGCCGTCTTCCGCCTGGAAACCCAGACAGGTGTTATATACCGGTTCGCAGGTTTCCGCGTCCATTCTCCAGGTGCGCCGCTCTTCCGTGCAATAGCCGGTGAATTCGCAAGTGCCGTCCGATCCTTCTTTGATGCAAGACTGCTCATCCGCGCAATAATCTTCCTGGCGCGAAATCAACAGGCGCGACTCATTGCCCTCGCCTTCCACCCGCGACAGAGAAATCTCCGGACCAAAACCCATCCGCGCGCAATAATTGGCCGGCGCCTTGAGCACCCAATCCGGATCCACATAATTTCGGCACCATTTATTAGTTTCGCCTTCCATGCCTTGATATTTATCATCCTCCGCGAAACAGGCGACCATCTCGCCCAAAGTGAAAGTTTTCCTCTTGTTAACTTTGATATCTTCCGCGGCCGCTTCCCAGCCGACCGGCAAAATCCGATATTTGCGCAAAATGATCATTGAGCGGTAGGGATAGCCTTCCTGGTAGCTTGGCTCCAGATCGCCGCTTTGGCTGCCGGAAATGAAGCCGAAAACTCCTTTTGGATCAAGATAGCCCTGGTCAATCGCCTCGCCCACGGTCAATTGCTTGATGACCGCCTGCCGAAACTTGTCCGTGATCACACAATCGCTTGGCCCGGCTTTGTCCGGATTATCGCACTTGGTCAGATCCAAGGTGATGTCATAATCCGCGCGCGTATCAAAAGTCATTTCACCCAAGGATCGCATGCGCTCTTTGGCCGCCTTGATCCCGCCGCCACCGCCCGGCGCGTCAAACTGGTTGATCTTTGACCAGTCATAAGCATAATCTGATTTGTCATCCACCAAGCCCTTTTTCAACCACTTATCAAATAATTTGGAAAACAAAGTATTGACAAAAATATCCAAAGCATCGCCCAAGTAATCACCAGTTGGGGTTGTTTGTAATTTAGTGGAATCTTCTACTTGTTTTTCAGCCAGCCTCCGAACGATGTTGGCCGGCGTTTTAACCCGGCCGCTAATCGGGTCTGTCACCGGTTTAAAACCGGCATCTTTAATATAATCAATTATTGATTGATTGATTTGTTTTTGTTTTTCTTCCATTATGCCGGTCTGCAAGGACAAGGCAATGCCCAAATCATTGGAAGTGGGATTGAAAATATCTTCAAATCTGGTCAAAAAATCCTTGCTGTTCAATTCGTTTTCCCAATTTTTTTTCATTTCCCGGAAACTGCAAGAAGGCGGGGTGGGTTTCTCAATCTCTTTTAGGCCAAGACCGATCCTTAATTTGATATTTAAGTCAGGTTTGCAAAGATTAAATTTTGAATTAAAAATATCTGACGTCACTGCGTTTATAAAAGAACCGGCGGCATTGTCCGCCACATTCATAATATATTCCCCGGCATTTCGGCTTTCAAACATCGGACCCTGGCCTTTTTCACCCGTGGCCAGATATACCGCCGTGTCATAAGCGATTTGATTCAAAAAATATTTCAAAGCGGCGCGATAAGCCTTTGCGCCCATCCTACCTTTAAATATTTCATCAATTCGTCTGTCAGCTTCAATGATAGCTTGAGCTAAACCCTTAAAAAAACCTTTGACCGTTTCTGCTTTATGTTTAATATCAGCTACCAAAATTTGCATAGCGGATGGTGTTGGAGGGCCCTCTATTTCATATTCAAAACCAAGCGAATCAAAATAAGAATCCGCTTTAGATTCATTTAAACAACAAAGAAAAGAGAAAAATAATATTGATAATAAAAATAATAATTTAATATAATATTTTTTATGAATATTAGCTTTTTGATATTGCATATTTTTTATTCATGAATTACTTCTTGGAAGCTATCCAGCAAATCCTGGTCGCTGATCTGGTCCAGTATTTCTTTTTTCATGCCTTTTTCCAAAAGCAGTGAGCGCAAAGTCGGAGCATCAAGGTTTTCGTCCAATAACTTCAAATCGTTCTGGCCAGCGTCCTCGCTGATGACCGGGGTATTGCTTAAAAATTGCTGATAATTGAAAAGGTCCAGCAGAGCTTGTTCGGAACCAAGGGCCGACTGGCCAGCGGCCTGCTGATTATCCAAACCGACTTGGGCGCAAGCCTGGCCCACCGGGCAAAGCGGGTCGTTGCCGCTGTCAATTTCCTGTTGATCCGAATATCCGTCCGAATCGCTGTCGGAAAGATACGGTGAAGTTTTATAAAAATACAGCTCGTCCCAATCGGACAAACCGTCCTGATCCGTGTCTTTCTGGCGCAATTCTTCTTCCGTGCTGTCGCCAAAAACAGTATTTTGGCCAACCAATTGGCTGGCCGCCGGCGACTCGGTTCCGCGCCGCGCGAACGGCTCGTTGATACTGGCTTTTAACTGCCAAATCCACAGGAATATGATCAGCAAACCAAAAAAAACCAAACCCGCCGCGGCGTACTTTTGGTTCTTGTTGATTGGCGCTTTTGGACTGGCCGGCTGGCCGATCCCATCGCTTGCTTGAGGCGCGCTGTTTTGATCTTCTAGCATGGGGGGAGTCGCTTATAGTAAATTCTTGATGATAATGATATTCTTGATGATAATGATATTTTTTGGTTTTTATGTAATCAAAAAAGTTATTAACAAGCACCGTGAATTTACTAAATTATACCATATCTGTTTTGTTTTTCCAAATCAAAAAAAGCCATTTAGCCATTTCTCTTTCCAGTCAGGCCGAGCAAAAAATATAAAACAATTTATTTAAAATTTAAATTCGCTAATTTTAAATAATTTTATCCAATCCGCCACGGACAAATCCTGAGGCCGGACATTCTCACTTAAACCGGCGGCCAGAACCGCCGCCAAGGCCTCTGGCTTGCCGATCCGATAGCCAGCCGCCAAATTATTCAGCAATTTTTTCCGCCGGGCGCTAAAGCCGATTTTAACTAAACGAAAAAAATCTTTTTCATTTCCCCCTTCTAACTTCACACTTTTTGCTTCTGATTCCTTACTTCTAACTTCTAACTTCATAATCGCGCTGTCCACCTCCGGCGCCGGCCAAAATGCTGTTTTGGGAACCAGGCTGATGATTTCCGGCTGGCAAAAAAACTGCACGGAAACGGCCAGCAGGCTCATTTCGCCGGGCTTGGCCGCCACTCTGGCCGCCACTTCCTTCTGGAGCATCAAAACCATCATTTTGGGTCGTAATTGATCACTGCCAAGAAATTGGCGTAAAAAACGGGAACTAATGTTATAGGGCAAATTGGCGACAATTTTATATTCATTACTTCTCACTTCTAACTTCTCACTTCTAACTTCTAAAATATCTTCATTCACAATTTCCACATTTTCAATCTTCTCTGCCGTCAATCTCTCTTTTAAAATTTCAGCCAATTTGTCATCCAATTCAACCGCAATCACCTGCTTGACGCGCTTGGCCAGCTGTTCGGTTAAAAAGCCGAAACCGGGTCCGACTTCCAAAACAATATCGTCCGGCCGCAGATCAGCCGTTGTCACGATTTTATGATAAACGCTTTCGTCTATTAAAAAATTCTGCCCCTTGCTGCGGGCAGGAATGATGTCGTATTTTTCGCACCAATCTTTTGTTTCTTTAAGCAAATCCACAATTTTTTATGAGAAAAAAAACAAAACGGCAATTAGGGCAATATCGCTTTTTTATTTAATTAAAGCGGCAGCCTGGAAAATAACCCAATCGCCAAATCTTTCCCAAAAACTGGTGGCCGGCCCGGACGTGCCAACCACCCAAGGAATTACATTGGATGATCCGGCGTATATAATTTGCCCGCCGGGCATTGGAAACGGCCCCCTGATCAAGGATAAAGCCGTTGCCGGCAAGCCTAAAACCGGCACCACGCCGGGCGCGGCGATGGCCGCATTAAAATCGTTTTTTTCTTCAGCAGTCAAGGCGGCTGTAACAATCTGCGCTGTGCCGGTAATATTTATTTCAAAATATTGATTACATTGGCTGCAAGCCAGCGCCGCCGCAATCGGACCCGCGCACCGGGCAACATCATTTTGATTTGCGACAAGGCAGGATTGAGCGGCTCCGATCTCGCCCAAACAACCGGCCACCAACAAAGGGGTTAACAACGGGCAGGAAAGCTGGCAGGTGTAGGGGGTGGGCGGTGGGTCAGGAAGGCATTTCGTCACGCTCAAAATTCGATTAGAAGCGCCGACAAAGGGAATGGCCGAACCGGCTTTAACTTCTTTGGCGATTTTTTCGTACACAAAATTGTCATACCAGCCAAAACCCGCGTAGCCGACCAAAGCCATTAATACAATGCCTATAAACACCGCAATCGTTTTTTTATATTTCATATTTTCTCTTTTAAATCCAGTTTTATTATAACAAATTTTTCAAAATTTGAAAAATAAGCTAAAATACTCTTATGAGGAGGGTAAAATTACAAAACAACGCTTATTACCACGTTTACAATAGAGGAGTTGATAAACGGAAGGTATTTAACAATGGGGAAGATTATAAAAGGTTTTTAACCGGCCTGAAAGAATTGAATCAAGAAGCGCCTATCGGGAGTTTATTCTTAAAAAAATATCTTAACCGCCGCCTTACTGAGAAACCGGATTCCTCAATCCTTGAGGAATCCGGTTCCTCATTCTCCTCATTTTCATTGATTAAAATCTTGGCTTATTGCTTGCTTCCGAATCATTATCATCTTCTTTTACAGCAAATATCCGAACAAGGTATTGGTAAATACATGCAAAGGATCGGAATAAGCCATACTAATTATTTCAATGCAAAATATAAACGTTCCGGTTATTTATTTCAAGGGGCTTATAAATGCGTCCCAATAACGACTGATGACCAGCTTTTATACCTCTCCGCCTACATCAACGGCAACGCGGAAATCCACGGGGTTGCCAAAGCGGAAAATTGGCCCTGGTCCAGTTGTTTGGATTATCTGGATAAAAGAAATGGGAAACTTCCGCATAAGAAAATTGTCATGGACCAATTTAAAAATATGGGCGACTACCATGATTTTTTAAAAACTGCAATAAGAGAGTCTGCGAAAAGAAAAGAGGAGTTAGAATAGCGCTAAAAGCGTTCTGGCATAAAAAATGAAAAAATATCTTCTCCCAATTTTAATCATAGCGGCGATGCTCGGCTTTTCGCGCGAACCGGCCGGAGCCGCTGACAGCCTGGCCCAAAAGCTGGCCGGACGGATACTTTTGCAAGTGGAAAATCAAGGCGAGGCCTGGTATGTCAACCCGGCCGATCAAAAACGGTATTTTCTGGCGCGGCCGGACGATGCCTTCGCGCTCATGAGCCGCTTCGGTATCGGCATTACCGATGATAACTTAAAAAAAATCGCCGTCGGCCTGCTTGAGGATGATGACGAAGACAGCGACCAGGACGGCCTGTCCGACCGCTGGGAAGAAGCGTTCGGCACTGATCCGCGCGACCAAGACTCGGACCATGACGGCTACGATGACCGGCTGGAAATCCAAAATGCTTATGATCCCCTGAGCCGCGGCCACCCGCCGCTTGATGATGATTTCAGCGCCAAACAGGCCGGAAAAATCTTCCTGCAAACGGAAAAAAAAGGCGAGGCGTGGTATGTCTGTCCGGTAAACCACAGGCGCTATTTTCTCGGCCGGCCGGCCGACGCTTGGCGGCTGATGCAAAAACTCGGGCTGGGCGCGAGCAATGAAAACCTCGCTGCCCTGCCGATCGGCTTTCTCTCTCCGCCCGCGCCCATTAAACCGCCAACCGGACAAAAATGCTCGGCCAACAGCGGCGCCCGCGGCATTTTCGCTTGCGCGGCCGAAGCGATCCGGCGGGGACAGAAAGAACAAGCCAAATCCTATTTTACTCCGGCCATGGGACCGGCGCTGGAATATACGATGGACTTCCTGGACGCGGAAGGCAAATTCGCCTTGGGCAACATCATGGCCGGCGCGCAAGCTGACGAATCCACAGCTGATAAAGTGGTTTTTACCACAGAAGTCTATTTTTCCCTGGGCGGATACAAAGTGCCAGTGCGGTTCAATGTCATAAAACAAGACGATGGATCTTGGAAAGTCGGAAATTTATAAAGCGCCCTGAGCGTCCAAGGGGGCTTTAAGCGCCGCAGGCGCTTTTTCCAAGCAATTTCTCCGCCCGCTTGACATCGCCCGGGCTCGTGATTT
>PCSD01000058.1 GCA_002771615.1 Candidatus Falkowbacteria bacterium CG23_combo_of_CG06-09_8_20_14_all_49_15 | reverse complement strand
CATACCAAACGATGGGTCATTCCAAAATCCACAGCCCATATACCGCCCGCTAATCATCCTTGGCGCCAAATCAGTAATCTTGAATATCTTAAAAAATTAACAAAAGTGTCTAAATAGGACATTTCTAAAAAACGCCAAATAGGACATTTCTAAAAAACCTTTACAATATTGTCGCTGATGTTGACAAAAAAAATTCTAAGTGCTAAATTCAAATAGTATTTAGAGCCGATTCACGTCCATTTGATGTGAATATAGGCTGGCCCCTTCTTTATGTAAGCAAATAACCCTGGCAAAAAGCCGGGGTTTTTTGCGGGAAAAAAATATTAGGGGCGGACGCGCAACGAAAAACGACGAAAAAAAGAATACGAAAATAATACTATCCTTGACAAACGAGCAAGATACTATATAATGTTTTTAACCTAACGACATGCTTGTCGTGACACCTCTTCTTTAAGGCAGTTAGATTTTGAACTTATGCTTGGCAAAAGTCCATAATCTAACTGCCTTTTTCTTTTAGATATTTAGTGATAATATTTAAGCATATGATAGAAATCAGCAGTTTGGATAATCAATTAGTCAAGCAAGCGGTCAAGCTCCGGCGCTCCGGTCCGCGGCGGAAAGATTCCCTGATAATTGTGGAAGGACGGACCGAATGCGTGGCCGCCATCCAGGCGGGTTTCAAGCCCAAGGCCATATTTTTTTGTCGTGAATTGGCTGTTTTTGATCCGGATAATAATTGGCCGGCGGATAATTTGTACATGACCAGCCGGAGTGTTTTTCAGAAAATTTCTCGCCGGGACCGTCCGGACGGAATTTGTCTTTTGGCTAAACCGCGGATTTTTTCCTTGGCTGATCTTAAGCTCAGCCAACAGCCGCTGTGCGTGGTTTTGGACAGACTGGAAAAGCCAGGCAATTTGGGCGCGATTTTGCGCACCGCGGACGCGGCCGGCGCGGACGCCGTGCTGGCCGCCGATCCGCAGACGGATTTTTTCAATCCTAATGTCATCCGGGCCAGTCTGGGCGCGGTTTTCACCCAGCCCGCGGCCGCGGCTGATCCCACGGTCCTGGCCGCTTGGCTAAAAGACCGGCAAATCAGAATTTTGGCCGCGGATCCGGGTGCGGCTAAGTCCTATACGGAAATTGATTGGCGTCTTCCTTCGGCAATTGTGATTGGCGCCGAGCACGCGGGTTTAAGCCCGATTTGGCGGACAATGGCCGAAGAAACCATCCGAATTCCCATGCGCGGCCGCGTTGATTCTTTGAACGCCTCCGTGTCCCTGGCTGTGGTCATTTTTGAAGCCGCTCGTCAAAGAAGCTGGTTAAAATCAATTTAATAATTTTTTTTCTGGCTGAATTGCTTTTTTAGCATAAAGCCTGAAAAACTTTTACACTAAAAAACCTTTACAAAAAAAACCTTCATCTTGCCAAACATAGGGACTTGTGATAACATAGGTTCAGATGAAAAATTAATTTAATATTATTAAAAAATACTGTCGGAAAATACGGAACAGCGATAATAATGCAGAAAAGCGCATGCTTAAGAAAATTGAATCAATTTCTTCAATAAAAACCTTCAAGGCTTTGCCTGGTCGTTTATTTTTTGGCTGGCGCGCTGATTAATTCCTATATCCCGCGTTGACAGCCTTTTGAAGATGTCTGTTTCCACACTTCCGGCAGAATAAACAAAAATATGGAATTTGCCATTTTGTTTGTTGCTGTATGCGGAAGTTTTTTTGTCGGCTATTTTGTCCGTAAACAAAGAGCGTCAAAAATTATCAAGAACGCGGAGGAGAATGCGGAAAAAACTTTGGCTGAAGTTAAAGCGGAAAAAGCCAAAGTTCTGCTGGCGGCTCAGGAAAAAGCTTTGCGCATCATTGAAGAAGCCAAAGGAGAAGAAGAAAAGCGGCGGCGCGAGATTAATGATCTGCAAAACCGTTTAGAAAAAAGAGAGACGGTCTTTTCTCAAAAACTGCTGGAACTGCAGGATAAGCAGCAGCAGCTTTATGAAAAGATCAATAAAGTTGAAGAAGCTAAAGGCAAGATCCAGGACATCCGCAAAGAACAGCTGGACAAACTGGAAAAAATCGCGCAAATGAACAAAGAAGAGGCGCGCGGGGTTTTGCTCAAAAACGTGGAAGCGCAGTCGAAAGATGAATTGCTTTCCCGTTTAAATAAACTGGAAAAAGAATCAAGCGAAGTTTTGGAGGAAAAAGCCAGGGATATGCTGGCCAGCACCATGCAAAGATTGGTTTCCAGCTTCACCCCGGAAATTACCACGACCATGGTGGATTTGCCCAATGACGAAATGAAGGGGCGGATCATCGGCCGGGAAGGCCGGAACATCAAAGTTATTGAGCAATTAACCGGTACGGAAATCATTGTTGATGATACGCCGAATGTGATCACGGTTTCCGGCTTTTCCCCGATTCGCCGGCATATTGCCAAAAAAACCTTGGAAAGGCTGATTCTGGACGGCCGGATCCATCCAACCAAGATTGAAGCCGCGATTGAAGAAGCGAAGAAAGAGCTCGCCTTGGACATCAAGAAAGCGGGCGAGGAAGCGATGTACGAAGTCGGCGTAACCGGCCTGGACGTCAAACTGGTCCAGATTATTGGACGTTTGAAATATCGCACCAGTTATGGCCAGAACGCCTTGCGCCATTCCGTGGAAGTCGCTCATCTGTCCGCCTTGTTGGCGGAGCAATTGGGCGCGGATGTAACGATTGCCAAAAAAAGTGGACTTCTGCACGATATCGGCAAAGCGGTTGACCATGAAGTCCAGGGCACACATCCGGAAATCGGCCGCGATATCGCCAAAAAATTCAAATTACCTCAGGAAATAATCGATCCGATTGAAACTCACCATGAGGATCGGCCGCGCGGACTTATTTCCGTGATCGTCAAGGTCGCGGACGCGATTTCCGCGGCCCGGCCCGGCGCGCGCCATGACAGTTATGAGCAATACCTCCAACGTTTGGAAGAATTGGAAAAAATCGCCGCCAGCTTTGATGGCGTGGAAAAAGTTTATGCCATCCAGGCCGGCCGGGAAGTACGCGTTTTCGTGATGCCGGACAAGATTGATGATTTGTCCGCCTATAACCTGGCCCGCGACGTGGCCGGCAAGATTGAACAGGAACTCAAATATCCGGGTGAAATCAAAGTCAACATCATCCGTGAACTAAGGGTGGTGGAATACGCTCGTTAAAGTTTTTTTCTTGCGGCGCATAAAAAATTAAATTTGTCCATGAAAATCCTTTACATTGGCGATATCGTCGGCCGGATCGGCCGGCAAGCCGTCGGGCGGATTTTGCCGGGGCTGAAAAAAAAGCATCGGGCGGATTTGGTCGTGGCGAATGCGGAAAACAGCGCTCATGGCAGCGGCTTGAATGAAAATATCGTCAAGGAGTTGAATCAGGCCGGGGTAGACATTTTTTCTTTGGGCGATCATGCTTTTTCCAAGGAAAAAGACGTATCCGCTTGTTTTACCAGCCAGCTTCCCGTGATCCGGCCCGCCAATTATCCGCCCGGTGTTCCCGGCCAGGGGGTTTATATCCAGTCTGTCAAAGGGGAAAATATCGCTTTTGCCGTTTTGGCCGGACGCGTCTTTATGGACAAGGATTTTGACTGTCCTTTCCGGGTTGGCGATATGATTTTGGCCAATCTTGCCAAACAAAATATCTCTGCTATAATATTAGAAGTACATGCGGAAGCAAGTTCGGAAAAGATCGCCTTGCGGCATTATTTCAACGGCCGGGTAGCGGCGGTCCTTGGGACTCACACCCATGTGATGACGGCGGATAGCCAGCTGAGCGCTCAGGGAACCGCATATATCACGGATATTGGCATGACGGGCGCGGACGAAGGCGTTATCGGCGTGGATAAAGAGAACATTCTGAAGAGTTTTCTGACCCAGATCAAATATCCTCATGTCATTCCAGAAAAAGGCCAGGCGATTTTCAACGCGGTTCTTTTGAATATCAATTTATCCGCAGGCCGGGCGCTGTCCATCAAGCCGATCCGGGAAACCCGGGAAATCCATTGAGGCGCGCCGGCCGGCAAGCCTGGCCGCGTAATTTGTTTATTAAGCAATTATAAATAGAACTTAAATTAATCCCTATGAACAAGGCCGCATTAATCGAACGTTTGGCCGCGGAAGCGGCGTTAAACAAAAAGCAAGCCGAAGACGCGCTGGAAGCGCTGGTGAAAATCATTGTCGGAGAGCTCAAGGCCGGCAACGAGATCACGATTACCGGCTTCGGCACATTCCTGGCCAAGAAGAGGCACACGCGCGGCGGCGTGAATCCGCAGAACCCTTCGCAAAAGATCCAGATTCCGGAAGTGACAGTGGCCAAATTCAAGACCGGCAAGATGCTCAAGGATGTGCTGAAAGGCAAGAGGTAAAAAAATAAAAAAATATCGGACATCAGCGGTCCGATATTTTTTTTGTTGGCCAAGAACCATAAGCCTATCAGAGCGAAATGAGCGTCATAAGTTAGCTAATATATTTGTTTTATAATTTGCCTAATTTAATTGAAAAAATACTCATTAAGTATTAGCGGTGCTATACAAGCCCCGAAAATTATTTAGGCTCTAGACTAGATACTTCTATGCTATAATGGCAATATGAAGCTAACTAGAGCTAAAATTTCTATTTACGAAATTAAAAAAATTATTAAGTGT
>PCSD01000008.1 GCA_002771615.1 Candidatus Falkowbacteria bacterium CG23_combo_of_CG06-09_8_20_14_all_49_15 | reverse complement strand
AAAAAACTAACAAAAGTGTCCAAGTAGGACATTTCTAAAAAACGCCAAATAGGACATTTCTATAAAACTTTTACATTCCCTGACCGGTCATTGACAAAAAAGCATATTCTTGCTATTATCAGCTGTCCGTCAAATAAATTTTGTTCTTGCAAAAAAAAATTGCCTCCGCTTCCGGATTCCGTTGACTGTCCAAGAGCCGCCGGGATCCGGAAGGGCAAAAGCGCGCTTGCGCCGGAAAAAGCCGGCCTGGTCAGCCGGGCTTCCCTTCTTTAATCATATAAAAATATGATTAGAGCAATTAACGGGGCTCTTGGCCTCGTCCTGATATTACTGGCGCTGCGCTTAGCCGCGCCGGAGGCAGCCGGGCTGGCGAATGGCATTTTGGTCAAATATTTGCAGATCCTTGACCATGCCTTGTCCAGCCTGTCTCAGATATAAGAAAAAAAAGGTTTGCCTTACGCAAACCTTTTTTCTTAAACAAAAACATTTATTTTTCATGCGGGAGGATCCGCTTCCGGACCAGCTTGGCCGTCGGGCAGAACCATCCGGCCGTCCACGACATCCTTGACGATTTCCGCGATCACGGTCGCCATCGGTACGGCCAAAGCGCCGCCAAAGGGCCCGGCAATCTTGATGCCGATCAGGATCGCGATGATGATCAGCACCGGATTCAAGCCGACCATTTTCTGCATAACTTTCGGCACGATGAAATTATTTTCCGTGACTTGGACGAAATAATAAAAAACGGCTGTCAGGAGCCCCAGGAGCGGAGCCTGCATAAAGGCGATAAAAATCGCCGGCACGGACGCGAGAATCGGCCCAAGATAAGGCACAAATTCAATCAGTCCGGCCAGAATTGCCAAAAACAGGGCGTATTTAACGCCCAAAATGCTCAAACCAATGTAAATCATGACGAAAATCACTGCCGACAAAATTAATTGTCCGCGCAACCAAGAACCGATTTGCTTCTGCATTCGGCTAATGAGTTGCATTAAATAAATCTGGTGTTTTTCCGGCGCGACCGACCAGATTATTTTTTTCAAACTATTTTCTTCCACTAACATATAAAAAGTGATCACCAGAACCAAAAAGAAAACGATCACCCCGCCGAAAAAACTGCCGGCCGCGCTGGCCAAACCGGCGGCGGCGTTCTGTAAATTACCGCTTAAAAAATTTAAGTTGTCCTGTATTTCTCCAAACAACTGACTGCCGAAATCAGAAGCGCGCAAGGCGGAAAAACTTTCTCGCAAAATTTGGTAATAGGCGGGAAAATTGGCGGATAATTCCTTCACCTCCCGGGAAATCGGCGGAATGATCAAATAAATCAAGCCCCCGAAAACGAAAATTAGTCCGGCATAAATGATCAGCGCGGACAAGACCCGCGGCACGCGGCGAACCGAGAGCCAGTTAACAATCGGCGATAAGGCGCTGGATAAAAAAATCGCGAAAAAAAGAATCAAGATTATCTGTTTGATCGCGAATAAAAAAAAGATCAAGAGAATGATAAAAATTATTTTTACGACCGTAAAGGCCGAGATATCCAGATAGATTTTTTGTTTCTGTTCCATAAAATAATTATCTAACAAGATCGGGCAAAAAACTTTTGACTTTTTATGATCATTTATATTATACACCAATCTATCAAAAATTTAAATACCGCGCCCAACCGATTTTTATTGGTTTTTTAAATTGAAAATTGCCTATTAATCAACGGCACGAAAATATTTACAGAATAAAACTGCCCCGCAAATCGCGGGGCAGTTTTCTTATTTGACAACTCTGCCGATCTTACATCATCATGTCCGGATTCATGCCGCCGCCCATGCCGCCCATGCCGCCCATGCCGCCGGGCAGACCGTGCTCATGCTCTTTCTTTTCCGGCTTGTCGGTAATGGCGACTTCCGTGGTCAGGAACATGATCGCGGCGCTGGCCGCGTTTTCCAAGGCGGAGCGGACCACTTTGGCCGGATCAACAATCCCTTCCGCCAGCAAATCGCCGAATTTGTTCGTGGCGGCGTTATAGCCGTAATTCGTCTTATTTTGTTTCTGACTGGTGATAATATTATAAAGCACCAAAGACCCGTCTTGACCGGCATTGGTCGCAATCTGCTTGATCGGTTCCAAAATGGCGGCGTCCACGATTTTCACTCCGACCGGATCTTCTTTTTTATCCGTTAATTCAACAAAAGCATTGCCAGCCTGCGCCAGAGCCAAACCGCCGCCCGGCACCACGCCTTCTTCCACGGCCGCGCGGGTCGCGTTCAAGGCGTCTTCAATCCGGTCCTTTTTCTCTTTCATCTCCGTTTCCGTGGCCGCGCCGACTTTGATCACCGCCACGCCGCCGGCTAATTTGGCCAGCCTTTCCTGGAGTTTTTCTTTATCAAAATCACTATCCGTCATAGTAATTTCTTTCTTGATTTGTTCTACGCGGGACTTGATTTTTTTCTCATCGCCTTTGCCTTCCACAATCGTTGTTTCGTCCTTGGAAGCGACGACTTTCCGGGCCTGGCCCAAATCGCCCAGTTCGGCATTCTCCAGCTTCAAACCGACTTCCTCGGAAATCACCCGTGCACCCGTAACCACCGCGATGTCTTCCAACATCGCTTTGCGACGATCGCCGAAACCCGGAGCTTTGACTCCGAGCACATTGAAAGTTCCGCGCAATTTATTGACCACGAAAGTCGCCAAAGCCTCACCCTCGATCTCCTCCGCGATGATAACCAAATCCTTCTTACCGGACTGGACGATTTTTTCCAAAAGCGGCAGGATTTCCTGGACGGATGAAATCTTTTTTTCCGTCAGCAAAATATAAGGATCGTTGAATTCCGCTTTCATGGATTCAGGATTGGTTATCATATAAGGGGAAATATAGCCTTTGTCAAACTGCATGCCTTCCACGACTTCCACTTCCACGCCGAAAGATTGACCTTCTTCCACGGTCACGACGCCGTCTTTGCCGACCTTGTCCATGGCTTCCGCGATCTTTTCGCCGATCTGGCGGTCATTCGCGCTGATGGAAGCGACTTGGGTGATTTCATCTTTTGATTTTATCGGTTTACTCATTTCTTTGAGATTGACGACGATTTTCGCCACTTTTTCTTCAATGCCCTGCCGGATTTCAATCGGATTGACGCCGGCAGAAACCAGCTTCAAGCCTTCTTTGATCATGGCTTGGGCCAGGATCGTGGCCGTGGTCGTGCCGTCACCGGCCACATCGTTCGTCTTGCTGGCCGCTTCTTTGATGATCTCCGCGCCCAGATTCTCGTACTTATCTTCCAACTCAATCTCTTTGGCCACCGTTACGCCGTCTTTGGTGATCTGCGGCGCGCCATAGCCCTTGTCAATCACGACATTACGGCCCTTGGGACCGAGCGTAACTTTTACTGCATCCGCGAGCTTGTCTACGCCCCTTTGTAAAACTTTGCGGGCGTTTTCATTGAAAATGATTTGTTTTGCCATAAATTTATGAATTTCCCTGATTCTAAACTATACAAACGATTCTACGATCTGTTTAGAACCTTGGATTAAAATTAAAATTTTTATTCTAAAATAAGCATGACATCTCCTTCGGAAATGACCAAAAATTCTTCCTTATCAATTTTTATTTCGTCCGGCGAATACTTTTTGAACATCACTTTGTCGCCGATCTTGACGCTCATGGCCGCGCGCTGGCCGTTTTCCAGAATTTTTCCCGGCCCGACCGCTACGACTTCGCCCTTTTCCGGGCGCTCTTTATCCACCGTATCCGGCAGAACAATGCCCATCTTGCTGATTTCATCCGCCCGGATCGGCTTGACAATCACGTGATCGTTCAAAGGTTTGGCTTTAATCGTCATAAAAATCTTGTGCGCTCCGCGGCCGGCCAGCCGATTGCTTGCCGGAAGCAGGCGTTTTTATTAGTAATTAGATTAGCACTCTAACACTTCAAGTGCTAAATGTATTTTAACCGCGGCCGGATAAGTTGTCAAGCCCGCGCGAAAATAATTTTTTTTTGTTTAAAGTTAAAATAATTATATCATCTGACAAAAATTCCAATTATTCTTTTTATTTTTTCCGTGCGGTGCGCTGAAAAATATAAAATAAAAAAGCGCCGGCCCTCGCATCTGGGCAGACACCATTTCTTTAGTTTAAGTTATTGAGCTTTTTCCATCTTTTCACCGCTTGGGAACGCGCCAATTCCTTGGATATTTTCGCGCTTAAAGCCGTAAATTGCCGAGTATCAAGAGTTTTGGCTTCATTTTTGGTTTTTACCGCGCGCGCTTTCGCCTCTTCCACGCGGACCAGATCAATTTCTTCCGCTTTCTCCGCCGTATCGGCCAAAATCACCACCTTATCCCCGGCCACCTGGATAAACCCGCCGGAAACGGAAATCACTGTCCGGCTTTTATCCGGCCGGGCAATTTCCAAAACCCCGCTCGCCAAAACCGAAACCAAAGGAATGTGGCCGGGCAAAATAGTGATCTCGCCCTGGACAGTCGGCGCCGTCACCTGGAGGATATTTTCTTTGACCAGCACCCTTTCCGGCGTAACTATTTCAAATTGGAGGATTTTATCCGCCATATAATATAAAATCTAAACGATATAAATCAGCTGATTAAAAATAAGAGAAACAAGAGCAAAAAGAAAAATATTGATCATAAATTTACGGATTAGTTAATTGGTGAATTTGAACAAAAAAAATCTTTCTACTCTCTCCCTAATCCCCAAGCTAGCTGATCACTGATTAATCACTCTCCTTGGCCTGATTTTTTTAATTACCTGGATAAGCGATAGCGGTTACGCGAATTACACGGATACTATGCTTGGACCAAAGAACCGAAATTCTTATTGGCCGACTTCTTCAATTGAACCTTTCATATAGAAATCGCCTTCCGCGCGGCTGTCATGCTGGCCGCTGAGGATCTCGGCGAAACCGCGGATCGTGTCAGCCAGTTTGACGTACTTGCCCGGCTGGCCGGTGAAGGTTTCGGCTACCGTGAAAGGCTGGGAAAGAAAACGTTGGATCTTCCGCGCCCGGGCCACGATCAATTTGTCCTCATCAGACAGTTCTTCCAAGCCGAGGATGGCGATGATATCCTGCAAGTCTTTGTAGCGCTGGAGGACTTTCTGGACGCCACGGGCCGTGAGATAATGCTCTTCTCCGATGATTTTCGGATCCAGGATGATGGAGGAGGAATCAAGCGGATCAACTGCCGGATAAATGCCCAGCTCCGCCAGACTCCTGGTCAGAACGATGGTGGCGTTCAGATGTCCGAAAGTGGTGGCCGGCGCCGGATCGGTCAAATCGTCCGCCGGCACATAGATGGCCTGAAAAGAGGTAATTGATCCTTTGTTGGTGGAAGTGATCCGTTCCTGCAATTCGCCCATTTCCGTGGCCAGAGTCGGCTGATAACCGACCGCGGACGGCATCCGTCCGAGCAGGGCGGACACTTCGCTGCCCGCCTGGGTGAAACGGAAAATATTATCCACGAAGAACAATACGTCCTGCTGTTCTTCGTCTCGGAAATATTCCGCCAGAGAAAGGCCGGACAAAGCCACCCGCGCCCGCGCCCCCGGCGGCTCGTTCATCTGCCCGAAAACCATCGCGACTTTGTTTAAAACGCCGGAATTTTTCATTTCATGGTATAAATCATTCCCTTCCCGGCTCCGTTCGCCCACGCCGGCAAAAACACTGAAGCCGCCGTGCTGTTTGGCGATGTTATTGATTAGCTCCATGATGACCACGGTCTTGCCCACGCCGGCGCCGCCGAACATGCCGACTTTTCCGCCTTTGACGATCGGGCAAATCAGATCAATGACCTTGATGCCGGTTTCCAAAATTTCCGTTTTGGTTGACTGGTCGGCGAAAGCGGGCGCCGGGCGATGAATCGCGTATTTCTTCTCCGCTTTGACTTCTCCGCCGTTGTCCACCGGCTCGCCCAGCACATTCAGCACGCGGCCCAAAGTGCCTTTGCCGACCGGCACGGAAATGGGCAGGCCGGCGCTCTGCACTGCCTGGCCGCGCCGCAAGCCGTCCGTGGAACCCATGGCGATGGCGCGCACGGTCTGGGCGCCGATATGCTGTTCTGTTTCAAAGATCAGCTTCCCGCCAGCTCCTTGGCACTCCAAGGCGGCGTAAAGCGGCGGCAGTTCGTCCGCGAACTCAATGTCCACGACCGCGCCGATGATTTGTTTAATCTTACCGGTTAAAAGTTTTGTTGTTTGGGCCATATCAATATCATTATTATGATTAAAACAAAAATAAGCAGAATGCCCTATTCAGCCGTAATCGCGTCCGCGCCCGCGGCGATTTCCGCGATTTCCGCGGTGATAGCCGCCTGGCGGGATTTATTATAATGTTGGGTCAGCTCAGAGGCCATGTCGCCGGCCGCGGCCGTGGCCTGATGCATGGCGGCCATACGGGCGCTGTGTTCAGAAGCATTCGCCTCCAGCATGGCTTGGTAAATCTGCATCCCAACCAGGCGCGGCAGCATTTCTTCCAGCACGGCCGCCGGACTCGGTTCAAACAGAAACTCTTCGCTGGCCGGCCAAGCCGCAGCGCGGGAAAAATTTTCGGTGAATCCAAGATATTCGTCCGGCGCGTCCAAGCTGATCGGCAGGATCTGCTTGATGCGCGGCACCTGTTTCAAAGCGCTTAAATAATCAGTATAAGCAATCAAAATTTTGTCATAATCGCCTTGCAAAAATCCACCCACAGCCAAGGACGCGATCGGCGCAGAAGCTTCCAGGCCGGCAATGGTATCTTCTTTTTTGAATTCGGCGGCGATGTTATAACCGAAATAGCGGTACACGGCCGCGCCTTTTTTTCCGACTAAAAAAAAGTCAATCTCCGCTCCGGTCTGCTTTTCATGCTTCCGAATTGACTGCTCGGCCTTATTGATGACCGCCGAATTATAGCTCCCGCACAGGCCGCGATTGGAGGAAAATAGGATTAAAGCGACTTTTTTTACCTTCTCCCGCCGGACAAGCAAAGGATGCACAGTTTCGCCATTTTTCTTATTAGCGGCCAGCGATAAAGCGATCCGCCAGCTTAAATCCGCATAAGCGCGCGTGCGCAAAACCGCTTCCGTGGCCCGCCGCATTTTCGTCGCCGCCACCATTTCCATGGCCCGGGTGATTTTTTTGGTGTTATTGACGGATTTTATCCGCCTTTGGATGTCGCGCGTCTTAGCCATATTGATCTACTTTTTCGCTGGTAAAATAAGATAATCCAAGGTAGATTTATATTCTTCCGCGATTTTTTTAAGGCCCGCGGCCAGATTGTCATCCCAAGCCTGCTTGGTCTTCAAGTCTTTGAGCCAAGCGCCGCCTTGCTGATCAAGATATTGATAAAAACCTTTTTCAAAATCCCTGATTTTTTCTACCGGCACGTTATCCAAGATGCCCTGGCCGGCACAGGAAAAAATCGCCACCTGCTTTTCCACGGGCAAGATATCATATTGATCCTGTTTGAAAATTTCCATTAACCTTTTTCCTCTTTCTAATTTAGCCACGGTCGCTTGGTCTAAATCTGAACCGAATTGCGCGAAAGCGGCCAGCTCCCGATACTGCGCGGCTTCCAGGCGCAATTGGCCGGCGACTTTTTTCATCGGCTTGATCTGCGCGGCGCTACCAACGCGGGAAACAGACAAACCGACGTTAATGGCCGGACGCTGGCCCTGATAAAAAAGCTCGGATTCCAGATAGATCTGCCCGTCGGTAATGGAAATGACATTGGTGGGGATATAGGCGGACAAATCACCAGCTTGTGTTTCTATAATCGGCAAGGCGGTAATAGAACCGCCGCCGTTTTCTTTATTCAGCTTGCAAGCACGCTCCAAAAGACGGGAATGGAGGTAAAAGACATCGCCCGGATAAGCTTCCCGGCCGGGCGGGCGGCGCAGGAGTAATGATATCTCACGGTAAGCGACCGCGTGTTTGGACAAATCATCATAGACAATCAGGACATCTTCGCCTTTATCCAGAAAATATTCCGCCAGAGCGCAACCCGCGTATGGCGCGAGATAGTTCAAGGCGGCCGGATCCGAAGCGCCGCCCACGACCACGACGGTATATTTCAGGGCGCCGGTTTCCTTCAGTTTGGCCACGATGGCGGCCACTTTTGACTCTTTCTGGCCGATGGCCACATACACGCACTTCACGCCCTCGCCCTGCTGATTGATGATCGCGTCCACGGCAATGGCGGTTTTACCGATCTGCCGGTCGCCGATGATGAGTTCGCGCTGTCCCCGGCCGATCGGGATCATGCTGTCCACCGCTTTGATGCCGGTCTGCAGGGGGCGAGCAACCGATTCGCGCGCCATCACGCCCGGCGCGATCTTTTCAATGGGATTAAATTTTTCCGCGGCCAAAGTGCCGGCGTTATCCAAAGGCTCGCCCAAAGGATTGATCACGCGGCCGATCACGGCTTCGCCGACCGGCACGGACAAGATCTTTTTCGTGGCGCTCACCTCGTCGCCGGCCTGCACGGCCCGGCCATCGCCCAAAATGATGGCGCCAATGCTGTCTTCTTCCAGATTCAAGGCCACGCCCAAAACCGGACCCTGTTTGGTTTTGAATTCAATCATCTCCGACATCATCAAATCAGAAAGGCCTTCCAAGCGGGCAATGCCGTCGCCGACCTTAACCACGCGCCCGACTGACTGCTCATCAGCCGACCACTCAAAAGCGGCGATTTTTTCTTTCAATTGGCTGATGATAAAATCTTTGGTTGAACTCATATGCGATAGATAAATATTATTAACAGAATTAGATAACAGGTATAATTGTTTTCATCCCACAGATATATAATAGTACTTGATTGCCTGCTATCGCCAGTTCAAAAAATTTGCGGCGGGCGCATTGGTCAAGAACTGATGGCCGCCCGCAAATCGGCAATCACGCGGCGGGCGCTCATATCCAGAATCTTGTCCTCGTAACGGATCAGCGCGCCGGCGACAACCTCCGGGCAGACCGTTTCCGTCAGGATGATTTTCCGCCCGAGCCGGCGGGCCAGATAATCGGCGATTTTTTTCCGGTCCGCGGCGCTTGGCGGGACAGCGAAAGTGGCGGAGGCTTTGACCTGGCCGGCCTGTCCGTCAAAAAGCTGGCTGAAGCAATCCGCGATCGCCGGCGCTTTTTTCCAGTCGCCGCGCTGACGCACCAGCGCCAAAAAACCGTCTATCAAGACTTCTAACTCTGCCCGGGTTTTCCCCGAGCACAGATCCAGGAGCGTCTGGGCGTATTGGCGGACACTTAAACGCATAAGGCTATTTTTTCATTTTATCAATAATTCTCCGGTCAAATTCCGGCTGTTTTTGGCCCCCCAAAATTTTTTCCAGAGATAATGCCACCAAAGACCCGGCTTCTTTTTTCAGCTCTGTAAGGACCTTGGCTTTTTCGCGGCGCAATTTTTCTTTCTCCTCGTTGATGGCCTGGCCGATTTCCAGCTTAGCGCGCGCCAGAATTTCCTTTCTTTTCTCTTCAGCTTGCGCCTGTGATTTCTCCATGATCGCCATCGCCTCCCGGCGCGCTTCGCCCACCTTGGCCTGATATTCGTTCTCGGCCTCCTCCAGCCGGTTTTCAATCCGGCGGGCGTCAGACAGGCTTTTCTCAATCTTTTCGCTCCGTTCATGCATCGCGGCCAAAAGCGGTTTTAGCGCGACAAAATACAACACAGCGAAAACAATCGCGAAATTGACCATTTGCGCGAGCAATAATTTGAAGTCAACGTGAAACAAATCAATAATGTTGCCCATAAAAATTTAATAATAACCCAGACATTGCACCAAAAAATCTGGCACGGCGCTGAGCGATTATTTAATAATCAGGGCGATGACAAAAGCGTAAATGGCGACCGCTTCGGCAAAAGCGGCAACAATCAGCATCGGTAAAAAGATTTTTCCCGATGCCTCGGGATTGCGGCCGATGGCTTCCATGGCTTTGGCGCCGATAAAACCGATGCCCAAGCCCGGGCCCAAAGCGCCCAAACCAATGGCGATGGCTTTGGCTAACATGACGTTTTCCATAGTTAATTACCTTGAAAATAATAAAATAGCCAGTTTACGCGAGCCATCTTATTATTTTACTTTTAAAAATTATGTTCAATTTTTTAATTAATGTTCCTCAGCGGATGTATTGATGGTCAAATAGGCTAAAATCAGCATGGAAAAAATTGTCGCCTGCACTAATCCGACAATGACTTCCAAAAACATAAAAGGCAAGGGCAAGCCAAAAGCCAAAATCGCGGAAATGGACGCTAAAAGAATTTCACCGGCAAAAACATTGCCGAATAAACGAAATGACAGGCTGAGCAATTTGGCCGCTTCACCGATTAATTCCACCAAGCCGACAAAAAGTTTGATTGGATTAACCAACAGAACGGCCGGATCCTGCCTGACTTTTTTGGGAATTTCAATAATCGCTTCCAGGTTGATGAATTTATTCAAGTGTTTCCAAGCGCCGATCGCCGCCACCCCGAAGATATGCGAAACCACCACGCCGATAATCGCCAAAGCCAAAGTGGTATTTAAATCAGCGGTTCCGCTGCGGAAATAAGGCACAAACAGCGCGTGTCCATCATGCTCCACAATTTGGCCGATTGAACCAATACCCGGTAAAAGACCCATCCAATTGGATAATAAGATAAAAATAAAAAAAGCGAAGACTAAGGGAAAATATTTCAAACTGCGCGCGCGCGAACCGGTGACACTGTCAAAAATGCCCAAAAAACCATCAACCAGGGTTTCAAAACCGTTTTGCAATTGGCCGGGAACCAAGCTGATGCGCCGGCGCAACCATAAACTTAGTATCACAATGACGACTAACACCAGCCAGGAATTAACCAGCGAATTGGTGGCGGTAAAATTGCCAATCTGAAAAAGCGGCTCCGCAAATAAAGTTTGCTCATGGCTGACATGGGCGTCCGTTGCCGCCTGCGTCTGATTTAAATTTTGGTCTTGCCGTCCGTTATTATCCATCGCTTTGATTATTTGACGATGCCTGGCCGCGTTCACGGCTGTTTTTGGCATCCGATTTTTCCCCTGCAGCGCTAAGCGCTTTTTTATACGCGCGGCCGGCTTCCCGAATTAAGCCGACCATGGAAATGATAAACATAAATCCGATAGCGGCTACTGTTCCCCAAGGTGTCCAATTATATTTTGCGTCCGCCCATTGGCCAATCAGCCAACCGATCAATACCGGGCCCACAATCCAGGCGGAACAACGAGCAAATAACAAAAAACCCTGCCGCCATAATTCTTCCGTCTGATTGTTGTTTTCAGAAGACATAGTATTACTGGATGGCGATTTAAACGTTAAATAAAAAAAACAAATATACCATGGCTATCCTTGGTTTTACTCTTAAACGGGAAACGAGGAAAAAAAATTATTATTTGTCTGCTCTGTTAATATTCTAATAAATATAGCAAAAAGTCAAGGGCAAAAGTTTAAAGAATTATATTTTAAACAAATTTCTCGCATTGGCCGTGGTTTCGGCCGCGACTTTGGTTGTGGCGATATTCTTGATCTGGGCGATCCGCTCGGCCACCTTTTTCACGAGCAAAGGCTCGTTCCTTTGCCCGCGGAACGGTTCCGGAGTCAGGAAGGGAGCGTCGGTTTCAATCATAATTTTCCCCAAAGGCAATTTCCGGATCAAGTCGTCCCATTGGTTGGAAAAAGTGATCAGTCCGGTAAAAGAGAGCAAAAGCCCTAAATCAAAATATGTCCAAGCCAAATTTTCATCGCCGGAAAAACAGTGCATCACCCCCCAAGGTTGATTGGCGGAAAACATTTCTTTGTGGACTTTTTTAAAATCTTTCAAAATTTCCACCATATCGTCATGAGCTTGGCGGCAATGGATGATGACCGGCTTACCGGTCCGCCGGGCCAGCAGAAGCTGGGCGCGGAAAACTTCTTTCTGTTTTTCCTTAATGAAAGCGATATCGCTCGCCGGATCAAGATGGTAATAGTCCAAACCGATTTCGCCGATCGCCACCACCCTTTCAAATTCGGTCAATTTATCATAACTGTCATAATTAAAATCTTCTCCCCGCGTCTGGAAATCATAATCATCAGTTTTGGCGCGGAAAGAAAAAATTTGCATCGGATGCAGGCCGACCGCGGCCCAAACGCCTTTTTCATATTTATTGGCGTAATCAAGGGCGCGCTTGGACGTCTTATAATCGGAACCGACCAGAATCATGGCCACCTCTTCAGCCAAAGCGCGGCGGATGACTTCGTCTCCGTCATCTTTATAGGCGTTGAAATTGATGTGCGCGTGCGTATCAATGAATTGAAACATAGACCGATACTTAATGAAAAATTAATAATTACCTGCCAATTTATTCTTTCCCGCCAGACCGGATCATTCCCTGATTAAACGAATAACGCGCAGATCGCGCACATCAATAATCCGGGAAGGCGGCCGGGGCGGAAGCGGTCCGGCATCAACCGCCAAATCCAAGGACCGGCGCTTGAATATTTTTTCCAGTCCGTTTATTCCAAGCGCCGGCTGTCCGCTGATATTCAGGCTGGTTGATACCAGCGGCGCGGGCAAGCGCCGCAGTAAGGCGCATAAAAATTTCTCGGCCGGCCAGCGAACGGCTAAGGCTGTTTGTCCGACGGTCAGGATCCGCGGCAAAAACCTTTTGCTCTCAAAAACCGCCGTCACCGGACCAGACCAAATTGTGCGCAAATAATCAAGCTGTGCCCGGCGCAAATACACATATTTATTTAATCGGCGCCAGCCGGACAGTAAAACCAGCAAAGGCTTTAACCGCGCTCTTTTTTTCAAGCGATAGATCCGCTTGATGGCTGATTCTTCCGTCGCCAAACAACCAAGGCCATAAATCGTGTCCGTGGGATAGGCGATGACGCCGCCGGCCCGGAGACAAGCGGCAATTTCGCCCAAGTCATTTTTCTTCCAGCCCACCAGGCTGACTTTCAAGATGCGCATTTCCTTTAAAGCCTTAGGTCCGGCGAGCCAGCAAAATCTTAAATCGCGAAGCTCTTGGCCCAGAGCGCGACTTTCTGCCACAAACCGGGCAGGAAAAAAAGGATTACGCCCGCGCCGGTGACGAAATAAGAAACGATCTGGGAGCCGCCTTGGACAGGCGCGAACCACGCCGGCCAAAGGTCAGCCGCGAGCGACAGCCCGAGCCCCAATACGGTGATGCCGAACACTAAACCCAGGACCGCGCCGCTCAAACGGTTGATGATTTTCAAGAAAGGGATGATGGATAAAATATCAAATAAACGTTCCAGCCAGGAAAACAATAAACCGATAAAGCGGTTGATCAAAGTGAAGAGCAAAACAAAAACAAGGAAACGGCCGATATTCTGGTAGGATAGGAAGATCTTATCAATCCAGGAAAAAATCGTCTCATAATAGGCGGAGGCGGCAATGAAACCGGCAATCAGGCCCAGCAGATTGCCGGCGGTCCGGATCAAGCCGAAAAAAAATCCATATAGGACAAAACCGCCCAAAATGATCAGCAGGATGGTGTCAATCAGCGCCATAAATATCAAAAGTTATGGTTAATTTTTTCTTCTCATTCTTATTTCTCTTATTTTCCGGCCCGTTGGATTACCCGCGGACTTTGTTGAAGGACCAAGAAAATAATACCGCTAAGGCAAACGCGGGAATAATGGCTCGCCTTTCCTGATTTCGCCGGCGCCGTATTGCGCGATAATCTTGTCCGCGCTGGCCGGCAAGAAAGGCCGAAGAGCGAAGCCGATGTCCAGGATGTTCTGCGCGGATTGCGCAAGGACCGCCTTTTTTTGCTCCGGATCCGGCATTTTCCAAGGCGCCTGAGCGCTCAGATATTCATCAGTCTCGGCAATCTTTTGCCAGATTGCCTTCAGGGCCGCGTCAAACTGGAACTTGGCCAGCGCCTTGTCCACGCCAGCGGACAGTTCACTGTCCGGCCTGGCCGCGAGCGGCAGAACGGCCTTGTCTTTTTCCAGCAAAGCGGCTACCCGAGCCGCCAAGTTGCCCAGGCCGTTAGCCAGATCCGCCATATAGCGCGCCGCGAATTTTTCTTCGGTGTAATCCGCGTCTTCATAAGCCGGCAAATCGGCCAAAAGATAGTAACGCACCGCGTCCGTTCCGTATTTGGCCGTCAAAGAGAAAGGATCAACCGTGTTGCCCAGGCTTTTGGACATCTTCTGCCCATTCGCCGTGATAAAGCCGAAAATCAACAATTGCTCCGAATTGGGCAAACCGGCCGACATAAGCATGGCTTGCCACATGGCCGCCTGCTGGCGCAGATTGTCCTTGCCGGCCACTTGCCAGCCCGGCCAGAAACGGCGGAATTGCTCCTGATCGTCCGGCCAGCCCAGGCAGGAAATATAATTGACCAAAGCGTCAAACCAGACATACATAACCTGCTCCTGATCGTCCGGCACGGGCACGCCCCACGGCATTTTTTTCTTCAAACGCGAAATACTAAAATCTTTAAGCCCCTGCTTGATGAAATTCCTGATTTCGTTCAGGCGATGGCCGGGAATGATGAAATCCGGATGGGCGTCGTAAAAGGACAGCAATTTATCCGCGTACGCCGACCAGCGGAAAAAATAATTTTCCTCATTGATGGTTTCCAAGGGCTTGGCCGGATGCAGGGGGCAAAAGCCGTTGACCAATTCCGAGTCGGTTTTTTCCAGCTCGCAACCGACGCAATATTTGACCTGATAGGTCTTTTTATAGATATCGCCGTTCGCGGCGCAGCGCCGCCAGAAAGCCTGCGCCGCCGCCTGATGGCGGGCGTCGGTGGTCCTGGTGAAACTGTTGTAGCTCAGATCCAAAGCCTTTTTCAGATCGTCGAATTTCGCCGCGTAGGCGTCAACATAGGCTTGCGGATCCTGCCCGGCCACGGCCGCCTGCCGGTAGATCTTCAGGCCGTGCTCGTCCGTGCCGGTATTGAAGAACACTTCATCGCCCTTGAGCCGGCGCCAGCGCGCGATCGCGTCCGCGCGCACGATTTCCGCCGCGAACCCAAGGTGCGGATCGGCATTGACATAAGGCAAAGTCGTGGTGAGATAAAATTTAGCGGCCATAAAATTTTTCCGGCAAATACTCTTTGATCAGCTTATATAATTGTTCATAATATGCGTGATCAACTACCACAGTTATATAAGCACCGAATTTATTTAATTTTAAGTAAATATTTTTATCATCGGTAGGAAGATGATTGTTTAATACTAAGGCTTGTTTGTCAACGCAACCTTTATCTAGGGAAAAAAACTTAAAATCACTCCATAAATATTTTGCGCTGACTTGATTAGTTTTTAAGGAAATAATTTCAAAACCAGTTGGAAAAAAATTATATTTTCTTTCTTGAAATACAAGTTTGTTTCTGACAATCAAATTATATACTAACAGACCGGCAACATACACGATACTTAGATATTTTGCCAAACGCCAATCAACTACCCCATCAAAACGAAACTTAAAGTATATTATCTGGGCGTAAATTATTCCAGAAAAATAATACCTTAGTTTCTAGAATTTAACGCAACAGTATTGTTAATTAGTTGATTAAATACTTCATAAGGTTTTCGAAATCCCAG
>PCSD01000067.1:5143-5964 GCA_002771615.1 Candidatus Falkowbacteria bacterium CG23_combo_of_CG06-09_8_20_14_all_49_15 | reverse complement strand
TCAAGCAAAACGCACATGGTGCAGGATTGGTTAGCACCCACGCCGTCCGTGCCATCGCACTGTTCCAGGCCGTTTTTCTCATTGTCGCCGCAATAATCGTTGGATAAACAATTTCCCCACAAACAGCTTTCTGCGCAGGCTTGGGTGCCGGAATATCCGTCCACGGTGGTGCAAATTTGCGGCTCATCGCCGTCGCATTGTTCACTGCCTTGGTTGATCGTGTTATCTCCGCAATACGGGACATACTGCAAAGTGCAATCAGCTGTGCAGATATGATGATCAATCAAGCCGGCTTGGCCGTCGCATTGTTCCTTGTCATTCAAAATGCCGTCCCCGCAGTATTCCGTGGGCACGCAAGGCCCCCAGCCGGAACAATCGCCCGCGCAGGATTGATTGCCGTTGTAGCCGCCGCCCGGGTCGCAAGCTTGAGTATCGCCGATTTCACAAATTTCCGGACCGTTCACGGTCTGATCGCCGCAAAACTCAACAGGCTGGCAAGCGCCCCAGAGGCAATCCGAACCGCAAGTTTTTGTCCCGTTGTAGCCGTTTTGCATTACGCAATTTTCCGGCGCATCGCCGTCGCACTCTTCCTCTGCTTGATTAATCGTCTGATCGCCGCAATACGGGATATATTCAAGAATACATTCTAAAGTGCAAGAATAATGTTCAGGCGTGCCGTCCGCGCCGTCGCAGTCTTCTGATCCGTTCTTGATGCCGTCGCCACAATAGGGCAAATTTACCAACACGCACATCTGGCATTCCTGGTTGGAGCCGACGCCGTCCGTGCCGTCGCATTCTTCCAAGCCGTTCTTGATGTTGTC
>PCSD01000067.1:4791-5074 GCA_002771615.1 Candidatus Falkowbacteria bacterium CG23_combo_of_CG06-09_8_20_14_all_49_15 | reverse complement strand
TTTTGGCCGTCGCCATAATCGCAGGTTTCGCCGTCATTGATGATCCCGTCGCCGCAAGAAGTATCAACAATACAGTCTCCCCAGCCGGAACAGTCAGACAGGCAAGTTTGGCGGCCGCTGTATCCTTCGCTATCCTGGCAAGTTTGCGTTTGGCCGAGTTCGCAAATTTCACTGCCATTGACTGTCTGATCGCCGCAATAGGGCTGATATTCCAAAGTACAATCGTTTTGACAAATATTATGTTCAGGTGTGCCGTCCGTGTTGTCGCACTCTTCCGCGCCGT
>PCSD01000067.1:0-4736 GCA_002771615.1 Candidatus Falkowbacteria bacterium CG23_combo_of_CG06-09_8_20_14_all_49_15 | reverse complement strand
GCCGTCGCCATAATCGCAGGTTTCGCCGTCATTGATGATCCCGTCGCCGCAAGAAGTATCAACAATACAGTCTCTCCAGCCGGAACAGTCAGACAAGCAGTTTTTTACGCCGGTATAGCCCGCGCCGTCCGCGCAAGGGGTTGATTGCCCGATCTCGCAGACCTCGCCCCAAAAGGTGTCAACGAATTGGTTGCCGCAATTGGGCAGATAGTTGCCGAAATCAACATCAGTCCGGTTCTCTTCCACGCCCAGATTGATTGAATATGTCATTGTGGTCGGAAAAGTCTGTTTATAGGGCACGCCGGCTTGGTCAAGCTCCGTGATCGTGTACACGCCCGGATTCAAACCGGAAAATTTGTAACAGCCGCTCGCGTCCGTTTCCTGGACTTGATGGTCGCTGTTGTTCAATTGGATCGTCCAGCCGGCCAGTTTGTTGGTTTCATCCAGCAGATCCCCGTCCTGGTCCGTGTCTTCATATTTACAGCCGGAAATGGAGCCGAGTTCGCAAAGGCGCTGGGCAATGGAATTGTAAATTGCTTGCAGGTCAGTCTGGCTGGGCGCGTGAAAATATTGCCCGCCGGTCGTGTTCGCAATGTTTTGGAGCATGCTTTCATTGATCTCGCCATTGTCGCCCAAACCGATCGTGAAAATCACGATGCCGTATGAAGCGGCCAGGGCGGCTTTGTTCACGGCGTAAGTGACATCAGCCGGCCATTCGCCATAGCCCGGTCCGCTCGGCTTGTTGGCCATCCCGTCCGTCAAGAGAATGATGGTCTTCACGGCTTGCGCGCGTCCGCGGCCGGAATTCAGCTCGTTGATACCGAAACCGATGCCATCGCCAATATTGGTCGCCCCCAAGGCCGTGAGCGCGCTGACCGCGCTTTGGGTCCCAGGATGATTATAATCCAAAGTTTTATTGACAGCCGCGTCATCAGCAAAAGACACTAAAGCGGATTGGTCCTGGGCGCCCAGCAAAGAAAGGAAGTAATTGCCAGCGGATTTTGCCGACACGAATTTGGTTGGATTATACACGGTAAATTTTGATTGGTGCGGACTGGGCTGATTGCGGTACAGGCAATAAGAATAAGTTTTATTATACTCCGTTTCCCACTTGTTTTTGATGGTATTCCACCAGATACAACGGGAAGTGTCAGCCATACTGCCGGATCTGTCCATCACCAGCATCACATCCAAATCCGAATAGCAGAGATTATTCGGCGGCGCGACCACGGCTTGGGCCGGACGAAGCGGCAGACCAAGAAACAAAAGACCGCCGAAACTCATCTGCAAGATCAGCAGAAAAGCATTGGCGGCTGTGAAAAATTTAAAAATTTTCGCCTTGGGCGGGCGGGCGAAATAGCGATACCCGTACTTTTTCATAAAGATTGCTCTGATTTATTGAAACATATATAAAGTTTATTCTTTTTCATCAGTACGGCGCAAAAAGAGATTTTTCCGGAAAAGCACGATGGCGGCCATGAGCAGGATAAAAGCCGTGGACGCAAGGATCCAGTTCAATTTGCCGGCGAACCAATTGCTGACTGACAAAGTCCCAACCAAGGACGAGGGACCGATGGAAAAACTGAATTCTTTTTCCGCAAGCGTTTCTTCGCCGCGGGTAAAAATCAGATTGGCCGCGAAACGGCCGTTCGGCAAACCAAGGGTCTGGATGCTCAAAGCCGGAATTTCCTGGCGGCCCAGGGATTTGACCGCTTCCACGCCGTCCGGATAAGGGTAGATCACATTCTGCCAGACTTTTTCAGCGTTCTGTAATTTGATGTTAATCGCGGGTTTTAATTGGACATTGCTCTGGTTGTCATAGATGATCCTGATTTCCATCGGTTCGCCGGGCAGAAGATTGTATTTTTTCGGGATGACGGAAATTTGCAGGCTGATCTTTTCCTGATCGCTCACTTTGATCACGACTTCGCGGTCAATCTTCTGGGCGATGGAGGTCTGTGATTCGTTCTTCGCTTCCAGCTCGTCGGCCAGTTTGGTCACGCTGATCGCGCCCGAATATTCGCCGTTGGCCGCGTCCGCGGGCACGGAAAAAACCGCGGTAACCGTGAAATTGGACGAAGAAGCGACCGTGGAAGTGGAAATCGGATTTTTCAGGTCACTGACCAGATAAAACTTGGTCCATTTTTCAATCTGTCCGCCGGCGCTGAATTGGATGACGGCCGGCCGGGGGTCAGTGTTGACCGCGGTGATGGCCTGATGGACGTCTTCCCCGCGCATGGCGTTTTCAATTATGATCGGTGCGGTCATCTGGCCGATCGCCGCGGCTGAGGATATATTCAAGATAAAAAACAGGGCAAGCATCGGGAAAAAAATGATCTTTTTCATAATTTTATCTTTACTTTATTATATTATTATATAAAAATGATTTATTGACAATTTTGCCAAATACCTGTCTTAAAATAATTTTTTAAAAAAATTTATCGGGGCGCAACATTATAATATTAAGTTTCGGTTAAAATGTCAATTAAGCGCGCACAGCGGAAATGGCGCCGCTTCCGCGGTCAAAAGCATCTGGCCGGAAAAAACCGTGCCGGCCGGCGGGAATTTTTCAATCAAAACGCCGAAATCCAGGCTGGATGACTGCCCGACTGGCAGGATTTCCGGCAGAAGGCCGCTTTTTTCCGGCTCATAGACCGTGAAAGTCCCGCTTTCCCCCACCCGCGCTTCATAGCGGATGTTCCAGCCGCTTTCGGACTGGCCCAGGCCGAAATCGTTCTGCCAGATCTTGACGCGCAGATTGGTGTTGCCGATGTTCCTGGCCGTCGGCTGGCCGCCGCCCCAGATTTTGTCGCCCAAGACGATTTTCCATTGGCTGGCTTTGACCGGACCGTATTGCACCGCTTCAAAATCATTTTCAAAAACCGTGAGCGCAAGATATTCAAAGCGGCTTTCGGCCGCGATGTCCGCGGCGCTGTGCTGGGCAGAGATTTTCACGCGGTATGTGCCGGCCGGATCGTCATAGGCCAGGCTGGCCGGACCGCAGAAAACCGCGGCTTGGCCGGAGGCCAGATAGCCGCTGTCGCCGCAGATCGTATCATAGCCGTATGGCCAGCCGCCTTCGGCGCTGTTGTACCAAGCGGGTAAATTATTGTTCTGTTCGCGGATTTGGGCGCAGGCCAGATTTTGGCCCGCGGGCATATCCAGGCGGGTCAGAACGGTTTCGCCTTGCTTCAAGCCGCAACCGGACTGGCCGGCCCGGCCGAAGGCGATGTTGTCCGGATAAAAGATTTCCGCGGACACGCTGGTTTGGGCCAGATCAACCGGATTCGCGACCACTGCGCAGATGGACAGATTTTTATCCGTGGCAAAACGCCCGCTGGGCAGAAATTGCGCGCCCGCGTCCGGACCGTCGTCGCGGCCGGCCGAAGACGGATCCGCGCTCCGGTCCATCAACCACAAGCCGAGCGCGGACAAACGGGTAATGGCCAGATCCCGGACAAATCCGGTGCTGACCCAATGTTCGGTGGCGCTGGGGCCGGAAACAATTTCCCCGGCCACGTCCGTATTACTTGGATCATCCGCGAAAGATTCGTCCAAACCCAGGACTTGCGGCTCACCGATCTGTTCTGTAGCGCCGGCCGCACTGTCCGCGTCAGTTTCACTGTTGGCCGGCGTTTCGGCGCTGTCAGCCGCGGCCGGGCTGGCTTGAGTCCCATCGGTTCCGCTGTCCGGGCCTGTCGTGTTTTCTTCGGTCAGAATAGACGGATCAGCCGCGGCCAGATCAGCCGTTTCAGCCGGTTCTTGGCTTTCCTGCATGCTCACTGCCCCGCTGTCAATTGGCGTGCTTTGGCCGCTTTCTTCGCTTGAGCCATTATCAATGATCACGAGCGGCTCTTCGGCGCTGGCAAAAGCGCTGGATAAAAAGAAAATAATTATTAAAAAAGCGGAAAGATAATTTCTGGTCAATGATTTTAATCTTGTCTTCATATTTTTTCCTTATGATTAAATTATAAAAATACAAAATGTCTGATTAATGCTTGTTTGGGAGATGTCCGGCCAAAAAGGAAATTTTCGCCGGACATCTCCGGGGGCGAGATTTCGCCCCCGTTTCAAAATACTTCAATTCAACAATTAACTGGGGGTGCAAGTAAGATGAGCTTGAGAAATTGCGCTCAAGGTCATGGTGCCAGTATAGTTTGGATCGGTATGGGTCGGAGGGAATTTGGAGACCAAGATGGAAAAATCCATTTCGTTCATTTCCGACAGATCCAAGGCGTCTGGCAAATTTTCCGGATTGGCATTCGGCCAATACTGGACAAAGCTGGCGCTTGAACCGACGCGTCCGTCAAATTTGACATTGTACTGGAGGTCGGTCATGCCAAAGCCCATGTCATCCTGCTGGACTCCCATGAGCAAGCGGGTATTGCCGACGTTGCGCACGGAAGCAATGCCATTGCCCCAGGTCTTGTCGCCGGAAATGATCTTGTGGATGTTCATGCGGACGCTGGCATAAGGAACCGAAGTGAAATCGGTTTGAAAGGCAGTCATCGGCAGATAGGTGAAGTGTTTTTCCAGAAGACCCTGTTTGCCATTGGTGTCCAAGGCCAAGGCCCAGACTTTGTAATCGCCATTCGGATCTTCGTAGGAAAGATCCTTCTGGGTGCAGTAAACCGCCGCGGTTTCCTTCCAGAGTTCGCCAGTGTCAAGGCAGATCTCGTCGTAGTTATAGCCGGTGTTGAAGGTCGGCAGGTTGTTGTTGCTGTTCCGGACAGAGT
>PCSD01000107.1:109-15810 GCA_002771615.1 Candidatus Falkowbacteria bacterium CG23_combo_of_CG06-09_8_20_14_all_49_15 | reverse complement strand
CATAATTGGATCACACTAGTTAGGAAGAAAACTGGCAAATAGCCCGTTAAATCCCTACCAGTTCCGAAAAATTAATTCATTGTTTGAAAATTGAAAATTAAAAATTTGAAATATAATCAACTTTATATGGCAGTCAATTTGAATAATCAAAATCCGAACCAAGCGGCCGACAGCAAAACGGCCGCCGGCTGGGAAGACAAAATGAACGGTTTGCTCTTGCGCTTGTCCCGCGTCCCTCTGAAAGAAAAATTATTTTTTGTCCGGCACTTGAGCATCATGCTGAAAGCCGGAATTTCCCTGTCCATCGGCCTTTACACTTTGGCGGCCCAGACCGAACATAAATATTTTGCTTTTGTCTTGAAGAGTATCGCGGCCAAAGTGGAAAAGGGCACGAGTTTCACTGACAGCTTGAAAACTTTCCCGAAAATTTTCAGCGAAATGTTCATTAGTATGGTGGAAGCCGGAGAAATCTCCGGCAAATTGGAAAATGTCCTGAACGAACTTTACGTCCAAATGAAAAAAGAGCACACTCTGATCGCCAAAGTCAAAGGCGCTCTCACCTATCCGGCGGTGATCATGATCGCCATGGTCGGTATCGGCACTTTTATGCTGGTTTTTGTTGTGCCGAAAATCACGGCCATCTTCAAAGAAATGTCCGTGGATCTGCCTCTGCCGACAAAAATCCTCATTAAAACGAGCGAATTTATCGCCCGCCACGGCCTGATCACCGGCTTGTCCTTTATCCTGTCCATTATCGTGGCGGTCAAAATCCTCCGCACCAGCTGGGGAAAATACGCTTTGCATACCATCCTCCTGAAAATGCCCGTTTTTGGACCGATTGTGAAAAAAATCAACTTAGCTCGCTTTGCCCGCAACATCAGCTCGCTGCTCAAAACCGATATCATGATTATCAAATCTTTTCAAATCACCGCCAACGTGATTGGCAACATCCATTACCGGCAAGCGATCAATAATATGTGCGGCGTCCTGAAAAAGGGCGACAGTATCGCTTCGGCGGTCAAACAATATCCGACGCTTTTTCCGCCGATTGTCTCGCAAATGGTGGCCATCGGCGAAGAAACCGGCGAATTGGACAACATCTTGATTGAGCTGGCGGAATTTTATGAAGAAGAAGTCAACCAAGTGATGGATAACTTGCCCGCGATCATTGAGCCTCTGCTCATCCTGATATTGGGCGTGGGGGTGGGCGGCGTCGCCGTGGCCATCATCCTGCCGATGTATAAAATCACTGAAGCGGTCTAAAAAAACCGCTTTTTTTGCCATGAGAAAAAAAATATTTAAGCACAACGGCTTCAGTCTGGTGGAAATGCTCGTTTCCATCGGCGTGATCGCGATCTTAATTCTGGGGCTTTACAGCCTGATCGTCGTTTCTTTGCATCTGAACGAAGACAATAAAAATTTCGTGGAAGCGACGGAGATCGCCAACCAAAAAATGGAAAGGATCCGCAATCTGCCTTATGACAATATCGGCCTGATCGCCGGCATTCCGCCGGGCACGATTGAACCGGCCGAAACGATCAGCCGCCAAGGGACATACGCGGTCAACACCTATATATCCTTCTATGACGATCCTTATGACGGAGAAGCCGGCTTGCCCGGCAATGACGACTTGGTGCCCACGGATTATAAAATCGTAACAGTCAAAGTCAGTTGGACCAGCCGCACCGGCCCGAAGGACGTGACAGTCTTCTCCAAATTTATCCCGCGCACGGAAGAAACTCTGGCCGGTTATGGAATCCTGAAATTGCTCGTTACGAACGCCGCCGGCCAAGCCGTCCCCGGCGCTAACGTCCAAATTATCAACAATGGTATTGACCCGGTGATTAACGCGAATTACCTAAGCAACCAATCCGGCTACCTGTCCCTGCCGGTACCAGCCTCCTACCAAAATTACCAAATTATCACTTCCCTGCTCAATTACAGCACAGACCAGACTTATCCCATTAGCGTCGCCAATCCGGAACCGAGCAAAGTAAATCTGACCGTGATCGAAGGCGAAAAAACCGAGGAAAGTTTTGCCATAGACCGTCTTTCCGTTTTACAAATCCGCACCGTGGCCAATGCCCTGCCGGCCAATTGGCAGGTTAATGCCAATGTCCCGTCCGAAGCTAAAAGCCGGGCGCGCTTAAGCCGGGATAATTCCGATAATCTCTATTTCGTCTGGACGGGAGCGAGCGCGAACTCCAGCCTGGTGTACGCGCAAAAATTTTCCAGCGCCGGCGCGCGCCTCTGGGCGGCGGATAAAAACATCTCCGCGACCTTGGTTCAGACCAATCCGGATATCGCGACCGCGAAAAACGGCCGTTCTTTTATTGTCTGGCAGGACAACTCAATGACTTTAAAATTGATTACGCGCGCCGATCCGGAAACGCGCGTCGCCCAGCAACCAAAGGAGGAACAAATCCATATGGCCGCGTCTCCGTCCTCCCCCAAGCAATGGTCTGATTTCCAGCCGGTCCTGGACGCACGTGAAAAAATCAACAATTGGCGGCGGATCTTCACTGAGCGCGTCGCGTCTTGGCTGTCTGTCCGGCCGGGCGGGCGGGCGGCCGAAAAATTATTGTCTTTTTTCCGCGCCCCGCGCGCAAAAAAAATTGGCCCGCTCGGGATCAAACCGGCCGCGGCCGGCGAAGGCCAAGTCAGTTTTGTCGGCGTGGGACCGGGCGCGGTGACCGGCAACGCGACCAATATCACCTTGGCTGTACCGGCCGGCGCGGCCGCCGGCGACCTGCTTTTGGCCTATATCCATCATGACGACTATTCGGACGGCCCCATGGTGCCGCCGGCCGGCTTGGGCTGGCAAGTCTTGGATAATAATCTCCGACCCAGCGGGCCCACGAACAATGATTCGCGCGGCGGCCTTTTTTGGAAAATCGCGGCGGCGGGCGATCCCGCCAATTACACTTTTACTCTGCAATCCGGCAACAGCGAGCAAAAAGCCGGACAGATTCGCGCTTATCGCGGCGCGGATACCGCCAACCCCTTCAACGGTTCTCTCGCCTTCAACTCTTCGGCGACCGGCGATCTTCTCCGGCCGGCGCCCAGCCAGAATGTCGCAAAAAACAATTCCTTCTTGGTTTGCGGCTGGGGCGCGGATACCAGTTCTCTGGGCGACGCGCCGGGCGGACCGATTTTTCCGGCCGGCATGAATAATCCGATCAATAACTTTGGCAGTTATATTACGGCCGCCAGCGCGGATCAAGCCGTCAGCTTATCCGACTCGCCTACCGGTCAAAAAAACTACGACGCGAATAAATTTGTCAGCCAGCAATCGATCAATTGGTCGCTCATCATCCAGCCGGCCGATATTCCCGACGATGTAACCGTCAGCGCCGCGAACAGCCAAACAGCCGATCTGCTGATTGCCAGCAATGGACAATACTTGGGCGGGATTTTTATCATCGCCGACAACACCGGCACCAGACTGGTCAACGCGATCACGGCCGCGGAAACCGGCACCGTGGACGCGCAAAATTATTTGGCGAATTTTTCTTTTTATTATGATCTGGACATGAGCGCGCCCTATGATTGCGCTTCGGAAAGCTATGACGCCGGCGTGGACGCGCTTTTCGGCCCGGCCGCGGCTTTTGACGGACCGGATGGCCGGGCGCGCGCGGCGGCCGGCGGCGGCGTGGAAATTTCCCAAACCAAAACTCTCTGCCTTTACCCGATTCTTGACGTGCTGGCCGGCGCGGAAAAAAACCAAAGCGTGGAAATCCAGATTGACGATCCGGCCGTGGACGTGGAAATCAGCGCCGGCACGGTTATTCCCAACAGCGCGATTGAAATCGCGGGCGCCACCATCTTGCGCGCCCCCGCCCGCTTGGAACAGGCCTACTACCGCTGGCGTAATGATGATGGCGATGACGCCGGCGCCACTTGGTCGCAAAGCCAAAATCTGCCGGACGAAATTGACAACACCACCAACAAAAGAATCCGCTTGGCCGTGGTCAATGCCGGCAGTCTGGCTTCCGACCCGGTCAATTACCGGCTGGAATACGGACAAAAAAACACGACTTGCGCCGACATTGCCGTTTGGACGGCGGTCCCCGCTGATGACAGCGCCGCTTGGAAAATTTCCCCCTCCAGCCATTTTGCCGACGGTTCGCCCACGGCCAATAATTCCGGCCTGAGCGATCCGGGCGCGACTTTCCAGGCCGGCGAAAGCAAAGACGAAAATAATCAAACCGGCGCCATCAGCCTGGCGGAAGAGGAATTCACGGAAGTGGAATTTTCCCTGCGCAGTACTGCCTTAGTGCAAGACGCGGTCTATTGCTTTCGTTTAACCAATGCTGGTGATACTAGCAATTTTGTCTATCAATACTATCCGGAAATGAGAGCAGTGGGCGATAATAATATTTATATTATTGCCTTGGATTCTGCCGGTAATGAGGCTTGGTCAGTTAAAAAAATAAATAGTGATGGCGGCAACACGAACCAAAGCGCGCCCGTGATTGCTATTACCGAAAATTTCGGGCCGGCCACAACCGTCATTGCTTGGCTGGACGAACGGAACGGACAATTGGACATCTACGCGCAAAGCTTTGATTATAACGGAAATAAACTTTGGCCCAGCGACGCGATTATCGCGGACGCGGTTGAAGAAGAATACAGTCCGACGGTCGCGATCAACTCCGCGGACGAAATTATTTTCGCTTGGACAACGCTGGAAAGCGGACTGGAAAAAATTTACGCCCGCAAATTCGGACTGGACGGCGCGAGTCTTTGGCCGAACGCGGTATTGATCGCCGCCGGCGCGTCTGACCAACGCGTCCCGGCTTTAGCCCCGGACGCGAGTAACGGTTTTTTTCTGGCCTGGACCGAAGATAGCGGCATAGCCAAAACCGTTAAACTCGGCGGTTTTGACCAAAACGGCGCCTGGCTCTGGCAAAAAAACGCGAGCGCGGACGGCGCCGGCTACGACCAATATGAACCGTCCCTCGCCTTCCGCGGCGGCGATCTTTACTCGGCCTGGACCGATAAACGGCAGGGTAATGAAGATATTTACACGCAAAAATATGATGCAAACGGAAATATCCAATGGGCCGCGGACCAAAGGATTAATATCCATACCGATAATTCCGATCAGAAACAAGCCCGCCTGCTGGTAAACGGCGCGGCCGTCCCCTACGCCGTTTGGCCGGACAAACGGGACGGCGGCGACAATGTTTTCGCCACCGCTTTTTCCGATCCAGGCGCCCTGACCGCGGTCGCCAATGTGCCTCTGATCATTACCGGCACAAAAAAAATCGGGGAAAATCCGGTAATTTATAAACATGTTTTTAATAATTCCACCGACGCCAGCGGCGAGCTGGATCTGGCCGTGGAATGGGACAACCCGGGCTACACGGCTGTCATCGCCGGCAGTCCGCCGGCCGGGAATATTGTGTACACCGATCCGGTCCAGCCGATCAGTATCCTGCCGAATAAAACCTACACTTTGATCATTTATGTCCAATAATTTAAAAAAAACAAGCGGCCAGCATCAAAAAAAGCCGACCGGACGAGCGGGTTTTACTTTGGTTGAATTGCTGGTCACGATGGGCATTTTTCTGACCGTCACTTTTTTGGCCGGCGATTATCTGATCAGCGGTTTTAAATACACCACCTTTTCCGATGAACAGGAAACCGCCATTAGAAACGCCCGCCAAGCCGTAGAAATCATGAGTAAAGAAATACGCGGCGCGAACAAATCGGAAAACGGCTCCTACCCCTTGTCTGTCATTAACGATCAGGAGCTGGAATATTACGCCGATTTGGACAATGACGAAAAAATGGAAAAAATCCGCTATGCCATCAGCGGAAGCGATCTCATCAAAACCGTCACTCCCCCGGGGCCGGCGAATGATTACAGCGGCGTGCCGCGAGCGGAAACCATCGCTCATTTCGTTAATAACCAAACCGAACCCCTTTTCCACTATTACGACCAGGATAATGCGGAAACCGACTTGGTCAACACTGTCCGGCTGATTAATATCACCATAAAAATCAATGTTACTCCGGAAAGAGCGCCGGCGGATTATTATGTGGAAACGGACGTTAGCCTCCGTAATTTAAAAAGCAACCTATGAACAAAAATAAAACCAATCCGGTCTTAGCGCCAAGAGAAAAAGCGGGGACGATGCTGATCACGGTTCTGGTCGCGACCGGCTTGTTTATGGCTCTAACCCTGGGGACGGTCAGCCTGGCGCTTTTGCAATACAAGTTGAATCAAAATAAAATCCTCCGCGCCCAAGCCCTGTATGTGGCGGAAGCCGGCGTCAATTATTACCGCTGGGTGCTTTATCATGATAAAAACGAATATTGCAATAAAGAAGCCTGCCAACCCGGACCGGATTACGGTCCGTATGGGCCGTATGAATACCAGGATTCCGCGAGCGGCGCGGTGACCGGCTATTATGAATTGTATATTACTCCTCCGCCCCAAAACGGCTCTACAATCGTCAAGATCAAATCAGTCGGCTGGCTGTCTTCCGCGCCCAGCATCAAAAGGACCATTGAGGTCCGTTGCGGTATTTCCGCCTGGTCAACTTATTCCACCTTGGCGAATGACAACATGAGATTCGGCGCCGGTACGGAAGTCTGGGGGCCGATCCATTCCAATAAAGGCATCCGCTTTGACGGCTTTGCCCACCACCTGATTACTTCTTCCCTGCTTTCTTATGACGACCCGGATCACAGCGGCGCCAATGAATTCGGCGTGCATACGCACCTCCCGCCTCTTGATCCTCTGCCGGATGGAAATAATCCGCCGCAAAATGTTCCGGAAAGAAGCGATGTCTTCGCGGCTGGCCGATCATTTCCTTCCAATATCGTCAGTTTTGATCTTTTGGACAACCATATTAATATTTTCTACCAACTGGCCTCTTCTTCCGGCCTGCTTTTTGATGGCGCGGCGGCGGGTGCCGCCGATCCTGATTCCGTGCCGGATTATTGGGGCTGCGCGGCCCCCGGCGGCGCTTGCGATGAAGGTTTCCATATCACTCTGCGCTCGGACAACCGCTTTGATATTCGGGGGGTAAGCCAAGTTTATCCGGACTGTTCAGGTAATAAAAGCAACAGTATTTTAAGCCAAGAAGCGGCGGCCCGAACTTATGACATTCCGGCAAATGGCATTATTTTTTTAAAAAACACCCTGTGGATAGACGGTCAAATCAACAATAGCCGCGCCACGATTTTGGCTTTTGCCGAGCCAATTGTCGGTGGAGAAGCGGATATTAATCTAAATAACGATTTATTGTATACTGATTATGAAGGAGCAGATGCTATCGGACTGATTGCCCAGAGAGATGTTAATGCCGGGCAATACAGCGCGGATATTATACGCGTGGACGCGGCGATCATTGCCAAAACCGGCCGGATTGGCCGGAATTATTACGGTTCCGCTTGCGCGAATTATATCCGCAGTACGATTACGATCTATGGCTCCCTGGCGACCAGCCAAAGATACGGTTTTGCTTACACGGACGGCACCGGCTATCAAATTCGCAATTTAATCTATGATAATCACCTAACTTTCAGCCCGCCGCCGCATTATCCCAGCACGGGCGAATACACTTTTATTTCCTGGGACGAAAAATAAACGGCTAGCTTCCGCGGCCACGGAGCCGTTAATATCATAAATCTATGTCTCTGTTCAATTTTTCCGGCTATCCCATCGGCCTGGATATCTCCGATACCGGCTTGAAACTCGTTGAACTTGGGAAAAAAGGCAAAAAAATCATTTTCCAAGCCGTTGGCCGGGCGGATCTGCCCCCCGGCTTAGTGGAAAACGGCCAAATTATCAACCAAGCGGAAATCGCCAAAAAAATAAAAAACGCGCTGGACCAGCCGCTCTTCGGAAAATTCAGCGCAGCGACGGTCGCGCTCGGCCTGCCGGAAGCGAAATCTTTCGCGAAATTGATTTATGTGGAAAAATCACCCAATCCCTTGCCCGCCGCCGTGGACGCCGAAATCGGCAAATATGTGCCCTATGAAAACGATGAAATTTTTTATGACTGGCAGAAAATCGGCGAGGATCGCGATCGGCACCATATTTTTTTTAGCGCTTGCGCGAAAAAAGACTTTCTGGAATACGAGCAGTTGCTCAACGCGGCCGGCTTAAAAATTGAAGCGGCGGAACCGGAAGCGGTGGCCCTGTGCCGCGCCCTTTTACCGTCAGAAACTCCCGCGGCCGCGCCGACAAACGAAGAAAACGCCGTGGGCATCATTGATATCGGCGCCCAGCGCACCCACCTGGTCTTTTACGGCCGGCAGTCGGTATTATTCAGCATCAGTTTGCCGATTTGCGGGCAAGAAATCACCAAGCAAATTTCCGTGGCTCTGGAAGTGCCGGCCAACGAGGCGGAAAAAGCCAAAATTGTCTGCGGTTTGGATGAAAATATCGCCCAAGGCGTAATCCGAAAAATCCTGACCGCCACCCTTGACCAGCTTTTTGCCCGTCTGCAAGAAGCCTTGCTTTTTGAACAAAAACATTATCCGGACATCGGCCCGATCAAAGAAGTCATTCTCTGCGGCGGCGGCGCCAACATCAAAGGTTTGGACAGCCTGATGGCAAACAAATTGGGCTTGCCGGCCAGACTGGGCCGCCCCGGGCAGATAATCGCGAACAGCGAAAATCATCCGGGTTTTTCGGAAATTCACCGGCTGGAAGAAAAATCTCCCGACGGAAAAACAACCCGGGAAACGATGTCCTTAACGCAAAACAATATTAACGGCTTCGCCGCCGCCATCGGTTTGGCTTTACGCGGTCCTTTTTTTGAATAAATCATCATTATGCTGAATATTAACTTAATTTCACCGGAGATCAAGAAAGAGAGCGAACTGCGCAAATTAAACGGTTTGATTATCCGCTTGGGCTGGCCTTTGATTATCATCTCCACCGCCCTTAGCCTTTATTTTTTAGCGGGCCTCTATCTGTTGCGCTACCAAATCGCAAAAAATACGAATTCGGGAATCTCCGCGGAAATATTCGCCCAAAACAGCGGGCAAGAGCTGAAAATTCTTAATAATGCTATCACTATTATTGACGGGCTGCAGGCCGAATATTTCGATCCCTTTCCCCTGTTGCAAAAAATCGCCGGCTTTAGCAGCTCGGGCGTAAAATTCACGCAAATAACGATCAATAAGACTAATAATGAGGCGATTTTCAAGGGCCTTTCCGCCCGCCGCGATGACTTATTAGCCTTCAAAAAAAAGCTGGAGGAATCAAATTCCTTCCAAGATATCGTTCTGCCCATCAATAACCTCCTTTTGAAAGAAAATATTATTTTTGATATAAAGGCGCGAATCACAAACTATGAAAATTAAAATTTGGAAAAATTGGCCGATGAAATATAAAATCGCGCTTAACCTGGCCGCGGTCATTTTGATCGCGGGCGGATTGTCTTTCTTGTCCTTTGTGACGATTGCCAAAAAAATAAAAACGGCGCGCTTGGAAATTTTTGCCCAGCGCCAACAAGTGGAAAAAATTTACGAAGAGGTCAGAACCTTAAAAAAAACCAAAAAGCAATTAAATGACAATGAAGATAATATCAAAAAAATAGAAAACATCTTCATTCGAAGCGGCCAGGAGTTGGAATTCATCACCGGCTTGGAAAGTTTGGCCGCCAAACATAATATCGGCCAGAAAATCAATTTGGGTCAAAAAGAAGTTTTGCCCAAGACCATCTTCGCCAAAAGCGGGCTGAATATTTCCGCCCAAGGAAAATTCCCCAGTCTGGCCGATTATCTGCGCGATTTAAACAGCTTGAATTATTACTTGATCATCAGGCAAATTTCCTTTTCCGCCGGCGGCGACAACAGCGCCGGAGCGGGCGATTATTTGAAAACGCCGGCCGCGGCCATCGCGGACAAAAAACTCGGACAGGAAAAAAATCTTCTTTTATCAATTGAAGCCGATGCTTACTGGCTGGAACAAAACTTATTTATCAGTCACCAATAAATGAATGAATAAAGAAAAAGGCCTAATTAAAATTCTCACCTCGCGCCGGACTTTCTTCTACGGCCATATCTTGGTTTTATTCTGCGCTTTAGCCGTTTTTACCTTGGCAACCTTGCACTTATATCATGATGTTTATCTGGTTTTGACCGGCCAGACTAACAATGAAAACATTCTGCTGGATTCCCCGCCCCTGAGCGGTGAATTGAAAAGTGAAAGACTCAAAAATATCGTGGAAAAAATAAATCTGAAAAAAACCGCTCAGCCAGCCAAAGAATTACCGAATATTTTCTAAAGCCCGGAGTAAGCGGCGGATATAATCGTCCAAACGATGAGCGCCGGCCAAGAAACAGATTTGCCGGCCTGTTTCCTCCAAACGGGCGCGATGCGCGTTTGCCCAAAATAATTGCCGGAGCAAAGCGGACGGGTCGCCGGGGGTAAAAAGCCGGCCTCGGTCTTGGAGCAATTCCGGAATCCCGCCCAAATTCGCGGCAATAACCGGCAGGCCGGCCAGCATGGCCTCATGGATGACAGTCGGAGAATTTTCGTAGCACAAAGAAGGCACAATCAACGCGTCAGCCGCGGACATGGCCGCCAGCACCGCCCGACTGTTGATCCTCCCTAAACAGAAAAGCCGATCACCCAATTTTTCCGACCACCATTTGAGCTCGCACTCCGGGCCGCCGGCGATAACCAAACGGCCGCGTCCGCCCCGGGCAAGATAATCGGCAAAAACGGCTAAAAGAAAAAATACGCCCTTGGCCGCGGTAATTTGGCCGACATAAAGAAATTCCGGATCAGCACCGGATTTTTTTCGGACTGGATTCGGCTCTCCGGCAAGCGGGTTCGGCAGAATCAAACCCGGGCGCGAAGAAAAAAATCGCCGCTCTTGGTGCGTTTGAAGCAACCAACGCGAAGGCGAAATCAGCAGAGGCACGGCAGAAAATAAACGACGGGCTAAGGCCTGATAGATCCGGGCTGGCCAGGTGCTAATCATTTTTTCGCGTCCGTACATTAATAAGCCGGAAGGATGCAAAAGCTGGATATCATGCAGGCAATGGGCGTGCGGAATATTTTTTTTCGCTAGCCAAGCTGGCAATAGAAAGCTCAAACCGACAAGATTATGGGTAATGACCGCGTCCGGCTTTTTTTGCGCGATTATTTTTTTAACCGCGCGCAAGACAAAAATATTTATCCGATCAAAAATATGCCAAACTAAACGGGCGAACCAAGGTAATCCGCTTAAATTGCCATAAGCGCCAAGATTAAAAGCACGGACATAAAAAATTTCTTCTCCGTTCGGACCGCGGCCAAAAGATTTCTGTTGCCGATCGCCAGTGCAAATAACGAAAGGCTCATGCCCCGCTCTTTGCAAACCCGCGACGATCATCGCGACCACCTTTTCCGCTCCGCCGCGCTCATCGGGGTAATATAAATTATTGATCAGGCAAATTTTCATATCTGGCCATTTTGATAAATTTTCTCCAAACGCCGGGCGCTGATCTCCCAATCATATTTACTCTCGGTTAAAGCGCGGGCGCGGCGGCCGCAGGCATCGCGCAGGGCCGGATCATTGAGAATCAAACCGATTTTTTCGGCCAAATCGTTCGGATCGTTGGGCCGCGCTAAAAAACCTTCCCGGCCGGAATGAAAAACTCGGCGCACGCCCGGCAAATCGGTCGCCACCACCGGCGTGCCGGTAGACATGGCTTCCAAAAGAACCAGCCCGAAAGCTTCATGCCGATTTATTGAAGGCAGAACCAAAACATCAGCGCCTTGGTACAAAGAAACAAGCCGCTGGGCGCTGACGGCGCCGGTAAATCGCACTCGGTCCGACACACCCAGGCGAGCCGCGGTTTTTTCATAATCCGAACGGCATTCGCCGTCGCCGGCCGCTGTCAATCGCACACCGGGCAAGCGAACCAAGGCGGATAATAAAACCGGCAAACCTTTGAAATAATGAGCTTGATCCAGGGCGCCGACAAAAAGAATTTCGCCCGTAGACGCCCCTTTGGCTTGAAAAAAAAATTGTTGGCCGTCCACGCCAAAAGGCACTTCCCGAAATAACTCCGGCCGAACGCGATAAAGATCGGCTAAACGACTGTGCGCGATATAATCCAAGCTGGCGCAAGTGATGCCTTGCGCCGAGGAAAAAAGCTTTTTTTGGCAGAATTTAGCCGCGGCGCCGGCCCAAGCGGCCAAGCCCTGAAGACCGGGCGTATCCATATGATAATGGATGAACAAACGGAAACGGGCGCGGGAAAAAACCGGCGCCCAAGCCAGCCACTCCGCGGTCCCGAAAAAAGGATAATGCAGATGGACGGCGTCAAAAGCGGCCAGCCGCGCGGCGGATAAAGGCAAAAGCGCGGCGTGGCCGAAACGGAGCAAAGGCCGCGGCCGGAAAATTTTATGGTTAAAAACAAAATTATCCGGCCTGTTTTTGGCCGGCGTGGTAATGACCGTCACTTCATGCCCCAGGCGCGCCAAGTGATCCGAAAAATGGAAGACACTTAAGCCTAAACCGTTGCGCGCGGGCGGATAAGTGCAAACAATCTGTGCGATTTTCATAATCGTATTCCAGCCGTCCAACCGCGGCGTGGATAGGCAATCGCGGCGGCGGCCAGGCGGACATTTAACCGAGCGGGCGGATCAGCCGCCAACGCCAAATTTTTAAAATCGCTAAAATGGAAGCGGCTTGAAAGCCATCAATAAAATTTAAATCTGACCAAAAAACCGCGATCAGGATGATCAGCACCGGCATTAAGGCGATCAGGACCGAATCCAGCTGCTGTTCCAAATAGGTTATATACATCCGGCCGCGAAATTCTTCCCGGGACCGGAAAAGACAAATATGCCAGATGGACATTATCAAAGCGAAAACAAACATTTGTCCGCCATCGCTGGTCTGAAAATTTTTAAAAATAAAAGGCCACCAGGCTAAAAACAATAAATTAACGCCAATCACCAACAAATCCAATCTTTTCAACCGGGTTTCAAGATAGACAGCCGGCTGGTGTTCTTCTTTGTTTATGCGTAAACTGCGGACGGTCCGGCGGACGCCGGGCAGGATAATAAGAAAAGGCAAAAGCGCGAAGGCTAAAGGCGCGGCCAAGTGAAAAAGCGCCCTGATAAAATTATAACGGCCGCCCAGAAAAAAAAAGAAAAAAACAAACAAAACCAAAAACACCAGAAGGCAAAAACTCAAAAAATCAATAACAATTTCTTTGGCATTCATAAATCCGGCTTTGGTTCATCAGGACCGCGCCGTTCGCTTAAAGCGCGCGTCAAAATTGTGATATTTTTATCCAATACGGATATTTTAATATTCAATTTCACCGATAGATAAAAAAGCCAAGCCACGGCCAGGTATAAAAGGACATTGATGCCGGAACTGGAAAAGCCGGCGGCCGACACGATCCGATCGATGGATCGGATAAAAACAACGAGAAGGCCGGCGATCAGCCAGAAAGACAGCCAGAAAACAAAAGCCGGGCCAGACAGAGCGCCCCGCCTTTTTTGCAGAATCAAGCGGGTGATAAAAAAAAGTATAAATAGCAGAGCGATGGCTTGCTGGCCCATATTTTTTTACGTTAACCGCGTGAATAAAATTTTGTCCGGCAACAAAATTTGTCTGTTAGGCGGTTAATAGAAAATTGCTTAAAAAAACAAAAATTAGCGCCCTAACCGTTAAAAAGGCGGGCTTTGATCAGGTCGGAAAAAATTTTCACGCCGCCGCTGAATTTCTGGCCATAATGATGGTAATGGACGGTCACCGCGACCTCTTTGATCCGCCAGCGGCCGCCGAAGGCCAAGCCGATGATTTCACTGCAGTGGGCCATGCCATCCTGGCTGATCACGATCGCTTGCGCCGTGCGGCGGGACAGGGCGCGAAAACCGCATTGCGGATCAGATAAAGTCCGCCCGAAAAGCAAAAGATTAACCAAGTGAGCCAAAGGAATAAGCAACATTTTTTTCATCCACGGGATATTGGCCGGCTTCCCCAGAAAGCGGGAACCAAAAACGATGTCCGCCTCCCCGGCCATGATGGGAAGGCAAACGGACGGAATCTCGGCCGCGCAAAACTGGTCATCGGCGTCAAAATGGACAATCACGTCCGCGCCGCGGCGCAAGGCCAGCCGACGCCCGGTTTCCAAAGCGGCGCCTTGTCCGCGGTTGACCAGATGCCGGATAACCACGGCGCCGGCCGCGCGCGCGACCGCGGCTGTCTGATCGCCGGAACCGTCGTCCACGACGATCACTTCCTGAACATATTTCCTGACCGCGGCCACCACCCGGCCAAGCGACTCGGCTTCGCACCAGGCCGGGATCACGGCCGAAATTTTCCCTTGCTTGGCCATAAAATTAATAATTAACCGGCCCGATCAAATTTTTGCTCGCCCGCAAATCGTCAATGGTTTTCTCCAAGCCCTTTTCCAGAGTGACTACCGGCATCCAGCCGAGCAAATTTTTGGCCAGGGTGATATCCGGCAGGCAAAGCGGGGTCATAAACAGATGGGCGGGCGCGTATTTGATCTGGGAATTAGAACCGATCAGACGGATGATTTTTTCCGCGACATCCGTCATATTCAACAATACATCCGAACCGATATTAACGGGCCGCGAGCGACCGCTGGACATCATTTTTATCGCCGCGTCCACCGCGTCGCTGACATAGCAAAGCGAGGTGCTGAAATTCCGGTCGCCGATGATTTCGACGTCGGCTCCGTCCAAAGCGTTATTGATGATGTCGGGAATCATCTGGTTATCTATTAATTTCATGCGCGGCCCGTAGATCCGGAATAAACGGATGATTTTCGCGGATAGGCCATAAACTTCGCCGTAAGTTTTGACCATTGTTTCGGCATAACGTTTACCTTCGTCATAACCGGCGCGCGGAGACAGGAAATCCACCGCGCCGATGTCATCCTCGGCGATCTTTTGGTTGTCCGCCCGGCGCGGACCGTACACCACCGAAGACGAAAAATGCAAAAAGGCCGCTTCATAATGGCGAGCCAAATTGAGCATATTGATCAGGCCGGTCGTATTGGCCAGAATTGTTTCTACCCGGCTTTTTTCAAAATCCTTCGGTGACATCGGACAAGCCAGATTGTATATTTCCTGGATGCCCTGAAAAGCGATCTTAAAATCATTCAATTCCGGAAAAGCTTCAAGGTCAAGCGGTTCGGCAATATCATGCTTGAGAAAACGGAAATTTTCTTCCGCCAGCAGGTGGTCAATGTTTTTTTCATCACCGCTGGAAAAATTATCCAGGCAAATCACCTTGCTGGTTTTGACCAGCTCATCACACAAATGCGAACCGATGAAACCGGCGCCGCCGGTGACTAGAACATTTTTTTTATCAAAAATTACTTTTTGCGGCATAAATAAAAAATTATTATTAAAAAATACGCGGGCTTATTGTTTGAATGTCAGGCTGGCGACATTGACGCCGCCGAGAAAATCATTTTCAAAACCGTAAAAAGAAGAAATTAGGACGCCGTCCGCCTGAAAAATCTTGACGTGCGGTCCGCCGCCCGGACCGGCGGCGGTGATGATTTCCTTGATGCCATCGTGATTAAAATCACCCGCAGCCACTGACAAACCGCCGCGGAATTTTTTGTCATAAGCGAAGAACTGACCGAGCAGATTGGCCTTGTGGTCAAAGATACGAACATGCGGTCCGCCGCCCGGACCGGCGGCGGTGATGATTTTTTCCTGACCGGAATTCTTTTGCGCCTCA
>PCSD01000107.1:0-96 GCA_002771615.1 Candidatus Falkowbacteria bacterium CG23_combo_of_CG06-09_8_20_14_all_49_15 | reverse complement strand
CCACTTTGACGCCGCCGCGGAAATTTTTGTCATAAGCGAAAAACTGGCCCAGCCAACGGCCGTCAGGCGTGAAAATACGCACTTGCGGACCGCCCC
>PCSD01000021.1 GCA_002771615.1 Candidatus Falkowbacteria bacterium CG23_combo_of_CG06-09_8_20_14_all_49_15 | reverse complement strand
CCTTATCGTCTTTTGTCTCTTTATATCCAGACAAGAGGCCGCTGTCCTGTTCCGGTTTTTTAGCCTGGGCAGTCGGTACGGGCTTTTCTTTCTTTATAACCTGGCTAAGCGCCTTTTTCGCCGTTAACGGCTTAGTTTGATTATAAGGAGAATAAGTCGCCCAATGGCTGAGTAGAAAAGCGCCAGCCACGGCCACCAAGATTGCCGCTAATAAAATGATTTTTCCCATTTTCCTGTTTCCTCCCTTTTTAGTTGTTAAGGTACATACTTGTCCGAAGGCAAGCATATTTAAAAATTCATTTACTTATAACATATTTTGTAAATATTGTCAAAAACAAATACCAGCAATTTTGGCTATATTTAATAAATATTATTAAAAATTAGCCAATAAAAAACTGGATTGGTGCATCCAGAATAATATAATATCTTGATTATATGCCTGCAAAATACGAGTCTTATTCAATCTTCACTTCTGATTTCAAATTAAGCACTTCAATCCAAGTCTGGCCGGCGTTGAAAGCGAACTCATTGCCGGCTTCGTTATAAAAACGGGTGCGCGCGGTCCGGCTCGGTTTTCGCCATTGGCCCTGAGCGCATTGGCCGTCCTGGCAGACAATCGCCTTGCCTTCGCCCACGGTTTTAATCCGCAAGCGCAAAAGCTCGTCCAGGATTTCCTGGCCGGTAAACAGCACGGCGATATTTTTCGCTTTGATCGCTGTTTCGTCCTCGTCAGACTGCTTTGTGCCGGCCAAATAACGAAGATAGCTATTATCCGAAGCTTCATATTGCCAGCGAACTTCAAAGGCGGGAATTGATAAATCGGCCGATGTGGCGTTGCCGGGCGAATCATCTTTGAAAAGCCAGGGGAAAAATTCCGTTTCCGACGCGCCGTTCCGGTCCAGCCAAGCGCGCAGATTGGCGGCGGAAGTCATGACGTTGTGCGGCGCGGACAAGCCCTTTTCGCGCCAGAAAAAATCGCCTTGATAAAATTCGTTGATATCACAAACCTGCTCGGCCGCGATCCGCGCCAGCGCTTCCGGACTGCCGCCGCAATGCGCGAAGCAGGCGCCGAATTCCGCGGCCCAGTCCAAAAAATACGGCCGGGCGCTGCGCACCGGTCCGACTTCGGCAAAATCCGCGGCCGGATTGTAAACCGCGAGGTATCTGGTCAAACCGCCTTCGGCCGGCGCTTCCCAGACCAAGCCGGCGCGAGACAAGCCGCGCGCCGGACGCGCGTCCGGATGATTGTCAATCACCACGGCCAGAACCGTTCCCGGCTCTGCCGGCGAATATACTCCGTCCACAAGCCGGCGGACATTTTTTTCTGGGGTTGAATTTTCCGGACGATGATTATCAATAACGGCGGACAAAGAAAATCCATCCGGAACTTTTTCAAAAGCGCTGACGAAAAAACGCCAGCCAAAATAGGCGACCAGGGAAAAAATCAGCACGGACAATAAAGTAAAGACGCGCCAAATCCAAAGTTTGGCGCGGCTGTCTCCGGGAGTGCTGGTTTCAAGTTTTGCTGGACTGTCTTTTTGTGACATGGTGAATATTTTTTTCTCCGGACAATGAATAAAACTACTGGCAAATCAATTGATATAAATTTGCCATCCTTCTGAATTATTTTCATTTTTCTTATTTTCTGATCCCCCGCTAACCTCAATATTTTTTGAAGCGGAACTAATTTATCAAGCCTTTTTTTCTCCGGCCGCGGGTTGTTCAGCCGCCGCCGGCTGTTCTCCGGCCGCGGGTTGTTCAGCCGCCGCCGGCTGTTCCTCGGCTTGCGGAGCGGACACGAGCACCAAAGCTTCGTCCGGACCATCCAAAGCGGCGACGCCGGCCGGCAAAACCAGATCTTTAACGGCCACCAAGTCGTTAAATTCATTCAAAGCGCCCAAATTGACATCAATGTGGCTGGGCAGATCGCCGGGCAGACAGGAAACTTCTATTGAATCCTTACTCTTAATCAAGGTTCCGCCTAATTCCTTCACCGCCCGCGCTTCGCCGACAAAATTCAAAGGCACTTCGGCCGTCATCTTCTTGTTCATATTAACCTGGTAAAAATCAATATGAACCGGCTGGCTGGACAGGTTATCATATTGTACATCTTTGACAATGACCTTCAAAGGCTTCTGTCCGTCCAAAGCCAGATCAATCAAACTGGATTCGCCGGCCTTGGCGAAAACCTTTAAAAACTCCGGGATTTTTACCTGGATGACCTGATTATCCGCTTCTTGGCCGTATACGACGGCGGGAATAGAACCGGCCAAGCGCACCGCGCGGGGGGAATTTTTTTCCGCGTCGCGCTTCACGGCCGGCAATGTTAAACTGGCAGTCATAATTTTTCAATTGAATTTATAAATAAAATAAAACGGCGCAAGCGGGCTAATGGGTGGTTTTTGACCGGATAATGATGCTTTGCGCGATGCCGATCATAATCATATTGGCCCACAGGGCGCTGCCGCCATAGCTCACAAAAGGCAAGGATATGCCGATCACCGGCAGGAGGCCGATGTTCATTCCTATATTAATAAACATTTCCAGAAAAATCAAGACGGCCAGGCCATAAAGGGAAAAAAGGCCATCATTGCTGATTCCGCGCCGGACATAATGGAAGAGACGATAAAATATGACGGCAAAAAAGAAAATCAGGAGGCCGGCGCCCAAAAGTCCCAATTCTTCCGAGACGACCGCGTAAATAAAATCATTTTGCGCTTCCGGCAAGAATTTCAGCTGAGACTGGGAGCCGAAACCGATTCCCCGGCCGGCCAAACGGCCCGCGCCCACAGCGATAATCGCCTGCGCGATGTTGTAGCCCTGGTCCATGGCCTGTTTCTCCGGATTCAAGAAGGTCAAAATCCTTTCTTTCTGATAATCCTGGAAAAAAAACAGCCAGCCGGACGCGAAGACGCCCAGAAGCATCGCCACCACCAGAAAAAAATAGATCTTTTTAAAACCCGCCACCGGAATGAAAACAAGCCAAAGCAGAAAAAGCAGGACAGCCGAACCGAAATCCGGCTGAAGCATGACCAAGCCGGAAAGAAAAAGGACGCTGAGGCCGGAAATAAAAAAATGTTTTATCGGCTCGCGGCGCACCGAAGCGGAATAAAAATAACGGGAAAAAAAGACCAACAAGGCGATTTTAACGAATTCCACCGGTTGGAAACGGATAAAATCGCCGATATAAATCCAGCCCCGCGTACCGCGGATAGTTTGGCCGAATAATAAAACGGCCACTAATAATATGGCCGCCAGCAAAAAGATATAACCGGCGTAATTGAAAAAAAGACGGTAATTCAGAAGAGAAAAAATCAGCATGATGCCCAATCCGGCCAGCGCGAAAAAAAGTTGGCGGCGGAAAAAACCCAAATCCACTCCCTCGCGCCCCAAACCGATGGAATACAATTCAATCAGACCGAAACAAACCAAGAGGAAAACCGCGAAAAAAAGAATCCAGTCAAAACGGGTGATAAATTGCTTGATTCTTGGAAACATGATTCTTTAAACAATTCTGCGAGTCCTAAAAAAAATAATGCCGCTTTAATTAATTTATCCGTAATTTAAAAAAGATGTCCAATCAATATCCGATCGGCTATAAGATCCATAGTCCCAATCACCAATTAACTGCTTAAAATAAGCAAAAAAAATTGGAAAGGCAAAACTTGCTCTTCCGGCCAATAAACGGCCGAGGGGAAAATAACGCCAGCGCGCTTGGTAATAATTTTAAGCGGCCGGGGGGATGATTAAGCTCTCGTTGAAGATATCCAAAACCGGAACGATTTCTACTTCGCTGATCGGCCGTAAAAGCCCGGGCCAGACCATTTCCAAACTTTTCGTCTCTCCGGCCGAGAGTTTGTCAATCTGATAATAGTTGACCGCGGCCAAGCCGGATGCTTCACGGCACAGAATAACCAAGCCGACTTCGTAATAGCCGTAAGCCGTTTTGTTGCTGATGGTGAAGTTCAGCTGGTTCAGGCTGAGGCGGTCAGACAGATAATTCTGGTAAGCCGGCGTAAAAAAAATATTACTGATCGGCAAATCCAGATGAGCGTGGCGATAAGCCGGCCAAGCGCCAATCTGCCGGTTGTCCAACCTCTGCCACTGGACAGTGCCAAGAACAAACTTGACCGCCGCGGACGGAGAATACAGCTCATTGCCCAAAGAAACAATCTCCTGCCGGTCGGACGGCAAAACAAATGACCGCCCGCGGCCGACAGTCTGCCCGTCCACGTTAAATTCATAATCAAAACGGGCAAAATAATGATCATTCGGATTCTGGATCCGAACGTAAAAATCATAACGGCCGGAAGGGGCCGGAAGTAATTGCGGTGAAAAATAAACCAAATCGTGCGGGCCGATTGACTGGAGGAGATCAGGCTTGAGGGATTGTTCCCCCAAAAGCAAGACGGCCATCTGTTGCCAATCCGCCGGCCAGCCGTGAAAAAGGTAATCGCCAAAAAGAAAAATCGTGGTTAGCCAGAAAACCGCGTTTAAAGCGATCAGGACGATAATCAGAATCTGGCGGAAAAAAGGCTTCCATTTAACATACCAAACGCCGACTTTAAGACCTTCCAAAGGCACGGCTTCAGTTTCCCGAAAACGGCTCAAAATATTGTCTTCCGGAATTTTCTTTTCCGGTTCGGAAACGGCCGCGGCTTTCGGCTGGCCAAGGCCGGACTTGGCCGGAGACGCAAAAAGGCGGTTTTTGAATACCGGCCGTTTCTGATGATTATTTTGTAAGAAATCATCTGACATATTGATAATTATTATAACAAGTTAACGACGGCCTGGCAAACAATTATTATTATTTCCGCCGTTCCAGTCTTTTCTCATTGAAAGATGAGCCTGAACTGGCGAGGCCAGATCAGTTATCTACTCCA